>NZ_JBHXTJ010000034.1:0-81606 GCF_042677525.1 Streptomyces sp. NPDC127114 | reverse complement strand
GCCCTTCCCGTGGAGAGCGGGGAGGGCGCGCGCCGTCTTCACCTCACGCCTCGGAGTCCTCGTGCAGCAGCGCCTCCAGAAGCGGACGCAGCCGCGTCGTGCGCTCCGGGTCCCGGCCCTCGGCCACCGCCCGGGGCAGCGCCTGCTCCACACCGTGGACGACCGACAGATGGCGCTCCGCGCGCCCGAACGCCGTGTACACCCAGGACCGGGTCAGGCCTCCCGCCGCGTCGCCGGGCAGCACGACGACCGCGGCCGGCCAGCGCGCCCCGACCGCCTGGTGCGCGGTTAGCGCCCAGCCGTGCCGCAGGGCGGACTCGACCCGCTCCTTCGCTACGACGACCTTCTCGCCCTCGCAGTCCAGGTGCAGGCCCTCGGCGTCGGCCGAGACGACCGTGCCGACCCGGGTGCGGCCCGGGGCGGGGGAGTGGGCCACCCGGTCGCCCGGGTCGAAGCCGCCGAAGCGGCCCGGGCCCGGGTTGAGGCGCTCCTTGAGCGCGGCGTTCAGGGCGCGGGTGCCGGCCGAGCCGCCGTGGCCGACCGTGATCACCTGGGTCTGCGCCGCCGGCACGCCGATCGCCCGCGGGATCGAGTCGGCGACCAGCTGCACCGTGCGGTGCACCGCCTCGCCGGCGTCCCGGACCGGGACGATCACGACCTCCTTGCCCGGTGCGGCCACCGGGTTCAGCTCTCCGACGCCGATGCCCGACACCAGCTCGCCCACCGGGCCGGGGTCGGGCACCCGGGAGGCGATCTGCGGGGCGACCCGGGCCGCGAGCAGATCGGCGAACACCCGGCCGGGGCCCGCCGGGCCGAGCACGTGCGGATCCCCGCTGAGCACCAGCCGGCAGCCGTCGGGCAGCGCCTCCACGAGCGAGGCCGCGCTCTCCACGTCGAGCTGCGGCGCGTCCAGGACGACCAGCAGGTCCAGGGCGAGGCTGCCCTCCGCGTCCCGGCCCGGACCGGCCGCGCCGGACAGCAGCGCGGCCACCGGCACCGCCCCGTCCCGGGCCGTGTGCGCCGCGAGCGCGACCCGCAGGCCCCGTGCGCGGGCGGCCTCGGCCAGCGCGGCCGGCTCGGCGCGGGCGGCCTCGCCGCCGGTGTGCAGCACGAGGCCGTGGGCGCCGGCCGCCCGGGCCAGTTCGGGGCCGTCCCACTCCGCGGCCTCGACCGTACGGATCAGGCGGGCGAGACCGTCGGCCAGGCTCTCCTCGGCGAGCGCGAAGCGCTCCAGGCCCAGCAGCACCGGCGTCTCGGGGCGCGGCTGCTCCCGGGCCTCCTCGCCGTCCTCCCCGGTCTCCTCCGGCTCCTCGTCCTGTTCCTCCTCCTGGAAGACCAGCACCGCGGCCTCGGAGACCGCGAGGTCGACGGCCTTGTCGGGCTCGGGCACCGAAAGCCTGGCGAGCCCGTCCCGTACGGCGCCGATCTCCAGGGCCGTGTGCCCCTTCAGGGCCGCCTGGTCGAGGAGCCAGGCGGTGAGGGCCACCACCCGGCGCGGGTCGGCGGGACCGCACTGCGGGCCCAGCAGCGCCCGCGCGAAACCGTCCGCCTGCTCGGACCGGACGCCCGGCACCGCGAGCAGCTGCCACGGGTCGTCCTCCAGCGCCCGAGCGGCGCCCTCGCCGAGGACCGCGGCGACCTGACCGGCGAGCGCCTCGGGCGCGCCGCCGCGCGCGAGGACCTGCCGCACGGCCGCCGTGGTCTCCTCGGTGACCAGCGGCGCCTCGGGCACCGGCGGGCGCACGGTCGTCTCGGGGGCCGCCGCCGGTGCGGACCGGGCCGGCTCGGGCGCCTCGACGCGCGGCACCGAGACCGGTCTGGCGCCGCTCTCCACCGCCCGCACCGCGGCGAGGAGGTCCGCGGCGGTGCCCGTCAGCTTCCCGCCCGCCTCCACGGGCGAGCCGCGCTCGGCCTTGCGCCGCTCGATCTTCGCCCGCAGATCCCGCTGCGCGGCCAGCTCCGCCTGCGCCTCGGACAACTCGGACGCGCCGGCACCCTCCGCACCGCCTTCGCCCGCACCGGAGCCTTCGCCCTCAGCCGTACCCGAGCCTTCGGCCGTACCCGAGCCTTCGGCCGTACCCGAGTCCTCGGCCGTACCCGAGCCGTCGGCCGTACCCGAGCCGTCGGCGGTACCCGAGTCCTCGGCGGTACCCGAGTCCTCGCCGGTACCTGCGTCCTCGGCCGTATCCGAGTCCTCGGCGCCGTCGGTGTCCCCGGTTTCCGCCGCACCCGGCGCCCCGTCGGCCTCCGGCCCCGCCTCGGGTGCGTCCGGCGGGCCCGAGGACGGTTCGCGGGCGTCGGTGGCGGTCTCGGTCGCCTCGGGCGGCGCGGTGTCGCCGGAAGGCTCGGTCACAAGGTGCTCCAGTCGTGATCCGGATAGCGGTGCACGGGCGCCGACACGTCGTCGAGGGCCCGGCAGATCTCGTCAGGAAGACTAAGGCTCTCCACTGACAAAGCCGCCGCGAGCTGCTGCGCGTTGCGCGCGCCGACGATCGGGGCGGCGACGCCGGGCCGGTCGCGGACCCAGGCGAGGGCGACCTGGAGCGGCGTGGTGGCGAGGCCGTCCGCCGCCGTGGTGACCGCGTCCACGATCCGGCTCGCGGCGTCGTCCAGATACGGCTCGACGAACGGCGCGAGCGCCTCCGAACCGCCGCGCGAGTCCGCCGGAGTGCCGTGCCGGTACTTGCCGGTGAGCACTCCGCGCCCGAGCGGCGAGGAGGGGAGCAGCCCGATGCCCAGGTCGAGCGCGGCCGGCAGCACCTCGCGCTCGACGCCCCGCTGGAGCAGCGAGTACTCCATCTGCGTCCCGGCGAGCCGGGTCCGGTCCCCGGCGTGCTGCCAGGTCCCGGCCTTCGCCAGCTGCCAGCCGCAGAAGTTGGAGACGCCCACGTACCGCGCCCGGCCGCTGCGCACGGCGATGTCGAGGGCGTGGAGCGACTCCTCCAGCGGGGTGTACGGATCGAAGGCGTGCAGCTGCCAGAGGTCCACGTAGTCCGTGCCGAGCCGGGCGAGCGAGGCGTCGAGCGCGGCGAGGAGGTGGCCGCGCGAGCCGTCCGTGCGCCGGTCGGGGTCGGGCACGCTGCCGGCCTTGGTCGAGATCACCAGGTCGCGGCGCGGGATCAGGCCCGACCTCTCGTCCACGAGCCGTCCGAGCAGATACTCCGCCTCGCCGCCCCCGTACACGTCCGCGGTGTCCACGAGCGTGCCGCCCGCGTCCCAGAACACCTTCAACTGCTCGGCGGCGTCGTGCTCGTCGGTGTCGCGGCCCCAGGTGAGGGTGCCGAGCCCGAGCCGGGACACGCGCAGGCCGGTACGTCCGAGATGCCTCTGCTCCATGGCCGCGAGATTACTGGCCACGGCACCACGCGGAGAGACCCTGTGGACAACCTGTCCACAGGCCCCCCGTCCGAGCCCCGCCGACCCGGTCGGCGCCCTGCTCCCCGCCGGCTCCTGACGAATGCCGGGACCGCGCGCTAGAGTCCCCGGCACAGGGACGTTACCGATGGGTAAGGGGTACGTGGCATGCGGCTCGGCATCAACCTCGGCTACTGGGGCGCGGGCATGGACGGCGACAACCTCGCCGTGGCCCAGGAGGCGGACCGCCTCGGCTACGACGTCTGCTGGGCGGCGGAGGCCTACGGCTCCGACGCCCCGACCGTGCTCTCCTTCGTCGCCGCGAAGACGGAGCGGATCGACATCGGCTCGGCGATCATGCAGATCCCGGCCCGGCAGCCCGCCATGACGGCCATGACCGCCGCGACCCTCGACTCGCTCTCCGGCGGCCGCTTCCGCCTCGGCCTCGGCGTCTCCGGCCCCCAGGTCTCCGAGGGCTGGTACGGCGTCAAGTTCGACAAGCCGCTGGCCCGCACCCGCGAGTACGTGGAGATCGTCCGCCGCGCGATGTCCCGCGAGCGCCTCACGTACGAGGGCGAGCACTGGACCCTGCCGCTGCCGGACGGCCCGGGCAAGCCGATCAAGCTCACGGTCCACCCGACCCGCCCGCACATCCCGCTCTACATCGCCGCCATCGGCCCCAAGAACCTGGAGCAGACCGGCGAGATCGCCGACGGCGCCCTGCTGATCTTCCCGGCCGCCGAGCACCTGGAGGAGACCGC
Organism: Streptomyces sp. NPDC127114; assembly: GCF_042677525.1. Taxonomy (NCBI): domain Bacteria; kingdom Bacillati; phylum Actinomycetota; class Actinomycetes; order Kitasatosporales; family Streptomycetaceae; genus Streptomyces; species Streptomyces sp. NPDC127114. The sequence continues at coordinate 77,491 of NZ_JBHXTJ010000034.1, read as the reverse complement.
GCTGCGCCACCTCCGCGCGGGCCGCGAGAAGGCCGGGCTCACCATGGACGGCTTCGACGTCCACCCGACGCTGCCGCTCGCCCTCGGCGACGACATCGACGCGCTGGCGGACGTCTTCCGCCCGTACACCGCGCTCTACGTCGGCGGCATGGGCAGCCGCAAGCAGAACTTCTACAACCAGCTGGCCCAGCGCATGGGTTACGAGAAGGCCGCCGCCGAGATCCAGGAGAAGTACCTGTCCGGCGACAAGGCCGGTGCCGCCGCGGCGGTGCCGCGCCAGCTCATCGACCAGACCACCCTGCTCGGCTCCGTCGAGCGGATCGCCGACCGCATGAAGGCCTACGCGGCGGCCGGCGTGACGACCCTGACGCTGGCCCCGGCCGGCTTCACGCTCGACGAGCGGATCGCGGCGCTGCGGGCCGGCGTCGAGGCCCTGGAGCGGGCCGGACTCGCGTAACGGGTCAGCCCCGACAGGCTCCGGGCCGTGTCCCGGACAAGCCTGCGGCCGTGGTGGGGGCTCGGGGGTCTTCCCCGCCACGGCCGTCACGCAGCACAACGCGTGAGCGCGCCCCGGGGTTACGGGCCGTGGCGCGGCCCGCCCGCCCCGGCCCGTACGTCGTTCGGCCCAGCGCCGGCCGTCCTCCTGTTGCCCGTCCCGGCACGGCGGTCTTGACTCGTACTCCACGGGCGTGCGGAGTGCGGACGTCCGCATGGAGGTGGCACCCATGCTTTCGGCCAAGAGCCTGTTCCAGGAAATCATCGACAACGACGAGTCGTTCCGGCTCTTCTGTTCCATCGCCGCCAGCGGCGAGGCACAGGGCGGCTGGGAGAACGGACGCATCGCCGCCCTCGTCGCCCCCGGCATGCGGGAGATGGCTCCCAAGATCACCCGGCACGGCGCCGACGAGGACAAACACGGCCGGATCTTCAACGCCCTGCTGAGGAAGCGCGGCCTCGATCCCGTACCCGTACCGCCCGAGACCGACTACACGATGCTGCTGGAGAAGCGCGGGATCGGCCTCGCGCACGACAAGCTGCGCCGCGACGAGCCGCTGACCGAGCGGGACATCGTCGTCTACCTCAGCCACAGCCGGGTCACCGAGCAACGGGCCGCCGACCAGATGGACATGCTGGTCAAGTACTTCGGGGACCACCCCGAACTGGGCAAGGCCATCCACATGATCGACAACGACGAGACCAACCACCTCGCCTACTGCCACGAGGAGCTGCTCCGCCTCAACTACGCGGGCCACGGCCGCCTCATCCAGCGCACCCTGCGGGAGTCCGCGCTCGTCGAGATCCAGGTCTACCGGGACGTCAGCCTCGCCGTGATGAGCCACATGGGCCGCATCCTGCGGTGGCCGAAGGCGAAGGCAGCCGCCCTCGCCGCCGGCATCCACGGCATGTACGCGTACGAGCGGGCGGCCGGATGGCACCGGATGGTGGGCCTGACGATGCCCGAGCGGCGCGACGCCCTGGGAGGGCCCGCGACGCCCGCCCCGGCCTTCTGAGGCACCGGCTCTTCGCCTGCGTCCCGGCCCTACATCCAGCCGCGCCGCTTGAACAGCCGGTACAGGCCCAGGACGGTCCCCGCCATCAGCAGGAGCAGCGCCGGGTACGACCACACCCAGCGCAGCTCCGGCATGTGGTCGAAGTTCATGCCGTAGATCCCCGCGACCATCGTGGGGACCGCGGCCATCGCCGCCCAGGCCGAGATCTTGCGCATGTCGTCGTTCTGCCGCACGCCCATCTGCGCCAGGTGCGCCGACAGCACGTCCGACAGCAGCCGGTCCAGGCTCTCCACCTGTTCGTTGGCGCGCAGCAGATGGTCCTGCACGTCACGGAAGAACGGCGTGGCCTTGTCGTGCACGAAGGGCACCGTGCCCGTGGCGAGCCGGGCCATCGGCGCGGTCAGCGGGCTCGCCGCCCGGCGGAACTCCAGGACCTGCCGCTTGGCCGTGTAGATCCGCTCCGCGGTCCGCTTCGGGCTGCCGCCGGACGGCGCGAAGACGTCGGCCTCCAGCTCCTCCAGGTCGATCTGTAGCTCCCCGGCGACGTCGATGTAGTGGTCCACGACCGCGTCGCTGATCGCGTACAGGACCGCGGTGGGCCCGTGCCGGAGCACGTCCGGCGTGGCCTCCATGCGCTTGCGCACCGCCGTCAGCGGGCTGCCGGCCCCGTGCCGCACGGTCACGACGAACGAGTCGCCGACGAAGACCATCACCTCGTCCGAGCTGACCCGGTCGCTCTCCGGCTCGTACACCACCGGCTTGAGCACGACGAAGAGGCAGTCGTCGTACACCTCCAGCTTGGGCCGCTGATGCGCCTTCAGGGCGTCCTCCACGGCCAGCGGGTGCAGCGCGAACTCCGAGGAGACATGCTCGAACTCGGCCTCGGTCGGCTCGTACAGGCCCACCCACAGGAACGCGTCGCCGCTCGACCGCGCCTCCGCCAGCGCGTCCGACAGGTCGGCGGGGCTCTCCTTCCGCTGCCCGCGCCGATAGATGGCTGAGTCCACGATCACGCGCCGTATTCTCCCCCCATCGCCGCCGGACCGCATCCCCGCGGGGAAGCGGTCCGGCCGCTCGGGCGTCCCCACGCGCGCGTGCCTGCGCCTACGCTGGCCCCCATGGTCACCCTGATCCTCGTACGGCACGGACGCTCCACCGCCAACACCTCCGGGGTGCTCGCCGGACGCACGCCCGGCGTCGCGCTCGACGAGCGCGGCGCCGCGCAGGCCGTCGAGCTGCCCGGGCGGCTGGCCGGAGTGCCGCTCGCCGCCGTCGTCTCCAGTCCGCTCCAGCGCTGCCACGAGACCGTGCGCCCGCTGCTCGACGCCCGCCCCGGGCTGCCGCTGCACACCGAGGAGCGGATCAGCGAGTGCGACTACGGCGACTGGTCGGGCCGCAAGATCGCCGAGCTCATGGACGAGCCGCTGATGCAGGTCGTCCAGGCGCACGCCTCGGCCGCCGTCTTCCCCGGCGGGGAGTCCATGCGCGCCATGCAGGCGCGGGCCGTGGACGCGGTGCGCGACTGGAACGCCCGGATCGAGGCCGAGCACGGCGAGGACGCCGTCTACGCGATGTGCTCGCACGGCGACATCATCAAGGCGATCGTCGCCGACGCCCTCGGCCTCCACCTGGACCTCTTCCAGCGGATCCAGGTCGATCCCTGCTCGGTCACCGCGATCCGCTACACGCGCCTGCGTCCCTTCCTGCTCCGCCTCGGCGACACCGGCGACCTGGCCGCCCTCGCCCCGCGCGAGACCGCCGGCGGACAGGGGGAGGCCGAGGTCGGGGGCGGTGCGGGCGCACCGTGATCCATCCGCGCAGTAGGGTGGACGCGCCGCTGTAGGGCCGTTCCGCGACACCGGCGGCCACGAGAGCAGCGTTCACGACAGCAGCACCACAGCCGAGAGCCAAGGGAGTCAGGAACGTGTCCCGTCAGGTGTTCCTCTACGACCCACCGGAGCGTTTCGTGGCCGGCACGGTCGGGCTGCCTGGCCGCCGTACGTTCTTCCTCCAGGCGTCCGCGGCCGGCCGGGTCACCAGCGTCGCCCTGGAGAAGACCCAGGTCGCGGCCCTCGCCGAGCGGATCGACGAACTGCTCGACGAGGTGGTGCGCCGTACCGGCGGCAACGCCCCCGTACCGGCGATGGCCCCCGCCGACATCACGGACACCGCCCCGCTCGACACCCCCGTCGAGGAGGAGTTCCGGGTCGGCACCATGGCGCTCGCCTGGGACGGCGAGGAGCAGCGGATGATCGTCGAGGCGCAGGCCCTCGTCGAGCTCGACGCGGACTCCGAGGAGGACCTCGCCGAGGCCGAGGAGCGGCTGCTCCAGGACGAGGAGAACGGCCCGCCGATGCTGCGCGTCCGGCTGACCGGGGCCCAGGCCCGGGCCTTCGCCAAGCGGGCCCTCGACGTGGTGAACGCCGGCCGGCCGCCGTGCCCGCTGTGCAGCCTGCCGCTCGACCCCGAGGGCCATGTCTGCCCGCGTCAGAACGGATACCGTCGCGGCGCATGAGCAGCCATCAGGCCCCTGCGACGCCCACGACTCCCGCGGTCCTCGAACTGCTCGGCCGCGGTGAGCTCACCGTCCGCGGCCAGGTCCGCGAGGCGTCCAACGCGGTGCTGTTCTGCTCCGTCGCGTACGCGGGCGAGGAGGCGGACTGCGTCTACAAGCCGGTCGCCGGGGAACGCCCGCTGTGGGACTTCCCCGACGGCAGCCTCGCCCGTCGCGAGGTCGCCGCCTTCGAGCTGTCCGAGGCCACCGGCTGGGGCCTGGTCCCGCCGACCGTGCTGCGGGACGGGCCGTACGGCGAGGGCATGGTGCAGCTGTGGGTCGAGGCCGACCCGGAGGCGGCCCTGCTCGCGCTGGTCGAGGACGAGGAGCCGGGGGAGGGCTGGAAGGCCGTCGGCCCCGCCCAGGTGGCCGAGGACCGCACGGCGCTGCTCGTCCACGCCGACAGCCCGCAGCTGCGCCGGCTGGCCGTCCTGGACGCCGTCATCAACAACGGTGACCGCAAGGGCGGGCATCTGCTGCCCGTACCCGACGGACATCTGTACGGGATCGACCACGGCGTCTCCTTCCACGTGGACGACAAGCTGCGCACCCTGCTGTGGGGCTGGGCGGGCGAGGAGCTGACCGAGGAGGCCGTCGCCGTGCTGGCCGGTCTCGACGCGCGGCTCGCGCCCGGCACTCCACTGGCGGAACGGCTCGCGGCGCTGCTGACCGCCGCCGAGGTGGACGCGCTGCGGGCGCGGGTCGCCCGGCTGCGCGGGACCGGGCGGCATCCCGTACCGTCGGGGCGGTGGCCAGCCATCCCCTGGCCGCCGGTGTAGCGGCGGGTGTTGCCCCGGCGGACCGATGCTTTTCCGCCAACCTCCCGCGGACGCGCCACACCCCCTAGGGGTATGCACGAACGGCTCTGACCCGCAAGACCGCCTATTCGGTCAAGATCCCGGGTGCGGTTCGTATCCGGAACACCTGTCCGGTTACGCTCAGGACATGCATGCCTGGCCCGCTTCTGAGGTCCCCGCCCTGCCCGGCAAGGGCCGCGACCTCCGGATTCACGACACGTCGACCGGCGGACGAGTGACCCTCGACCCCGGCCCCGTCGCCCGTATCTACGTCTGCGGCATCACGCCGTACGACGCCACCCACATGGGGCACGCGGCGACCTACAACGCGTTCGACCTCGTGCAGCGCGTGTGGCTCGACACCAAGCGGCAGGTCCACTACGTCCAGAACGTCACCGACGTGGACGATCCCCTCCTCGAGCGGGCCGTCCGCGACGGCATCGACTGGGTCGGCCTCGCCGAGCGCGAGACCGCCCTGTTCCGGGAGGACATGACCGCCCTGCGCATGCTGCCCCCGCAGCAGTACATCGGGGCCGTCGAGGCCATACCGGGCATCGTCCCGCTGGTCGAGCGGCTGCGGGACGCCGGTGCCGCCTACGAGCTCGACGGCGACATCTACTTCTCCGTCGAGGCCGACCCGCATTTCGGCCAGGTCTCGCACTACGACACCGCGCTGATGCGCCACCTGTCCGCCGAGCGCGGCGGCGACCCGGACCGGCCGGGCAAGAAGAACCCGCTCGACCCGATGCTGTGGATGGCCGCCCGCGAGGGCGAGCCCAGCTGGGACGGCGCCAGCCTCGGCCCCGGCCGCCCCGGCTGGCACATCGAGTGCGTCGCCATCGCCCTCGACCACCTCGGCATGGGCTTCGACGTCCAGGGCGGCGGCTCCGACCTGATCTTCCCGCACCACGAGATGGGCGCCTCGCACGCCCAGGCCCTCACCGGCGAGTTCCCCATGGCCAAGGCGTACGTCCACGCCGGCATGGTCGCCCTGCACGGCGAGAAGATGTCCAAGTCCAAGGGCAACCTGGTCTTCGTCTCCCGGCTCCGCAGGGACGGCGTCGACCCGGCCGCCATCCGGCTCTCCCTGCTCGCCCACCACTACCGGGCCGACTGGGAGTGGACCGACCAGGTGCTCCAGGACGCCGTCGCCCGCCTGGGCCGCTGGCGCGCCGCCGTCTCGCGCCCCGACGGCCCGTCCGCCGACGCGCTCGTCGAGGAGATCCGCGAGGCCCTCGCCGACGACCTGGACGCCCCGGCCGCGCTCGCCGCGGTCGACCGCTGGGTCGCGCTCCAGGACGCCGAGGGCGGCACCGACGAGTCCGCCCCCGGGCTCGTCTCCCGTGCCGTCGACGCGCTGCTCGGCGTCGCCCTGTAGCCGTCCCCGGCGACGCCTCCGGCTGCCCGACCGCCCTCGGACTTCCCCTGGAAGTCCGGGGGCGGTTCCTTTTGTCCTGTCGCCACGCTCGAATCTGCGCTAAACAGACGCCATGCAATCATCAATGCGCATGAGAGCTGCAGTCGCCGGCACACTCCTCGGCCTGCTCGCCGTCTTCGCCGGACCCGGAAGCCCCGCGTCCGCCGAGCCGTCCGACACCACCGTCGGCGCCGTCACCGGCTTCGCCGCCGAGGGGTCCGTCTACCGCCTGACCGCGGGCCACGCGGAGGCCCGGGTCAGCTTCGTCACGGACGAGACCTTCCGCATCGAACTCGCCCCCGACGGAAAGTTCACCGACCCCACCGGACACGACATCGTCCTTCCGCAGGGCCCGCCGCCCGCCACCCGCTGGGCCGACCGCGGCGACCGCTACGAACTCAGCACCGCCCGGGTGACCCTGCGCGCCTACAAGTCCCCGCTGCGCTTCGCCGCGCTCCGCGCCGACGGCACGCCGCTGTGGACCGAGACGCAGGGCCTCACCTGGAACCAGGACCGCACCGTCCAGACCCTGGCCCGCGGCGCCGACGAGCAGTTCTACGGCGCCGGCATGCAGAACGGCCGCGGCAACACCTCCCACCGCGGCAAGACCGTCGAGGTCGGCGTCGACTACAACTGGAACGACGGCGGCCACCCCAACTCCGTCCCGTTCTACCTCTCCTCGGCCGGCTACGGCGTCTACCGCAACACGTACGCGCCGAACACCTACGCCTTCGGCGAGCCCGTCACCACCACCGCCCGCGAACAGCGCTTCGACGCCTACTACTTCGCCGGTGACGGCAAGGACGCCCTCAAGGACGTCATCGGCCAGTACACCCGGCTCACCGGCAAACCCTTCCTCCCGCCCGTCTACGGGCTGGAGATCGGCGACGCCGACTGCTACCTGCACAACGCCAACCGCGGCGAACGCCACACCCTCGACGCCCTGAAGGTCGCCGACGGCTACGTGCAGAACGACATGCCCAACGGCTGGATGCTCGTCAACGACGGCTACGGCTGCGGCTACGAGAACCTCGCCGAGACCGCCCAGGGCCTCCAGCAGCGCGGCATGCAGCTCGGCCTGTGGACCGAGGACGGCCTCGACAAGCTCGCCGACCAGGTCAGGGCCGGTCAGCGGGTCGCCAAGCTCGACGTCGCCTGGGTCGGCGAGGGCTACAAGTTCGCCCTCGACGGATGCAAGGCCGCCCACGCGGGCATCGAGGCCAACAGCACCGCGCGCGGCTTCACCTGGGCGCCCGAGAGCTGGTCCGGCGCCCAGCGCTGCGGAGTCCAGTGGTCCGGCGACCAGTCCGGCAGCTGGGAGTACATCCGCTGGCAGATACCCACCTACGCCGGCGCCTCCATGTCCGGGCTCGCCTACACCACCGGCGACGTCGACGGCATCTTCGGCGGCAGCCCCCGGACGTACACCCGTGACCTCCAGTGGAAGACCTTCCTCCCGGTCACCATGACCATGGACGGCTGGGCCGACCACGACAAGCAGCCCTTCCGCTACGGCGAGCCCTACACCTCGATCAACCGGGCCTCGCTCAAGCTCCACGAGGCCCTGCTGCCGTACATCTACTCGCACGCCCACCGGGCCACCGAGACCGGCGTCGGCCTCGCCCGGCCCCTCGTCCTCGAATACCCCGACGACCCGGTGGCCGCCTCCGACGCCGCGAAGTACGAGTTCCTGAGCGGCGAGGACTTCCTCGTCGCGCCCGTCTACAAGGACGCCGTGGAGCGCGACGGCATCTATCTCCCCAAGGGCACCTGGATCGACCACGCCACCGGGCGCACCTACGAAGGCCCCGTCACCCTCGACGACTACAGCGCCCCGCTCGACACCCTGCCCCTGTTCGTCCGGGCCGGCGCCGTCGTCCCCATGTGGCCCGGCGGCATCCGCTCCGCCACCGACCGCAGGCCCGGCGACCCGATCGCCTGGGACGTCTACCCGCAGGGCACCTCCTCCTTCGAGCTGTACGAGGACGACGGCGTCACCCGCGAACACCGCTCGGGCCGGTACGCCACCCAGCGCGCCGAGGTGACGGCCCCGCAGCGCGGAGCCGGCGACGTGACCGTGCGCATCGGCGCGAGCGTCGGTGACCACACCGGCAAGCCGGCCGCCCGGCCGTACCACTTCACCGTCCACACCGGCGACGCGCCCGGCGCCGTCACCCTGGGCGGCCGCGCGCTGGCCCGGCACACCACGAAGGCCGCCTTCGAGGCCGCCACGCAGGGCTGGTGGTACGACCGCGACGACCGCGGGGGAGTGGTCCGGGTCAAGACCGCCGCCCAGCCCACCGACCGTGCCTTCACCCTCGTCCTCAGCGGCACCAGCGCCGTCGGCGGGGCCGTGCCCGGCGCCGCCGCCACCCTCACGGCGTCCGCCGGCCAGGAACTGGGGGCCGGCGTGCCCGGCACCGTCGCCGTGGACGTCACCGCCGGCACCAGGGATGCCACCGCGGTCGAGGTCGGCCTCGACGTCCCCGCCGGCTGGCAGGTCGCCCCGGTCGCGCCGATCGCCCGCGTCCCGGCCGGCACCACCCGGCGCGTGGAGCTCGCCGTCACCCCGGCCGCGGACGCCGCCCCCGGCGAGGCCACGCTCACCGCGACCGCCCGGCACCGCGCGGCGGGCGCGGACCTCACCGCGAGCCTGCGCTTCGCCGCCGGAGTCATGCCGCCACCGCCCACCGCGCCCGCCTGGGCGAGCGACCTCGTGTGGCTGAAGTCGGCCAACGGCTGGGGCCCGCCCGAACGCGACCGCTCCAACGGCGAGTCGGGCGCCGCCGACGGCCACACCCTCACCCTGGCGGGCAGGACCTACGAGAAGGGCATCGGCGCCCACGCCGACTCCGACATCGAGGTCTATCTCGGCGGCCGCTGCACGTCCTTCACCGCCGACGTCGGCATCGACGACGAGATCGCCGGCTACGGTGACGTGGCCTTCTCCGTCGAGGCCGACGGCAGGGTGCTGTGGACCTCGCCACGGGTGACCGGGGCCTCGGCCACGGTCCCGGTGGACGTCGACGTGACCGGCGCCCGCCACGTCCGCCTGAGGATCACCGACACCAACGGAACGAAGAGCGGCGACCACGGGGACTGGGCGGCCGCCCGGTTCGACTGCGCCTGACGGTCCCGGTCCTGGTGGGGCGTCCGGCCACCACGGGCAGGAAAGACGCGTACGGGAGGGGCGGTCGCGCCGCCCCTCCCGTACCGGTCACTCCTCGGCGTCGTCGCCGTCGGACTCCTCGCCCCGTTCCGCGTCCGAGCCGCCCTGTGTGTCCCCGTCCGCGCCCGGGACCGCCTCGGGACCCGGCTGCTGCGGCTTCGGCGGACGGGTCCGCTCGCCCGGACCGTCCCTCAGGTACGAGGTCTCGCCGCCTTCGGTCGCCACCCCGGGCCCCGGACCCTGGCCCGGGTCGCGGCGCCGCAGATAGCGCTCGAACTCGCGGGCGATGGCCTCTCCGGAGGCCTCCGGCAGCTCCGCCGTGTCCCGCGCCTCCTCCAGGGTCTGCACGTACTCGGCGACCTCGCTGTCCTCGGCGGCCAGCTGGTCCACGCCCAGCTGCCAGGCCCGCGCGTCCTCCGGCAGCTCGCCCAGCGGGATGCGCAGGCCGATCAGGTCCTCGAGGCGGTTGAGCAGCGCCAGCGTCGCCTTCGGGTTCGGCGGCTGCGACACGTAGTGCGGCACCGCCGCCCACAGGCTCACCGCCGGGACGCCGGCGTGGGTGCAGGCCTCCTGGAGGATGCCCACGATGCCCGTCGGGCCCTCGTAGCGGGTCTCCTCCAGGTCCATCGTGCGGGCCAGGTCCGGGTCGGAGGTGACGCCGCTGACCGGCACCGGCCGGGTGTGCGGGGTGTCGCCGAGCAGCGCGCCCAGGATCACCACCATCTCCACGCCCAGCTCGTGGGCGAAGCCGAGCAGTTCGTTGCAGAACGAACGCCAGCGCATCGACGGCTCGATCCCGCGCACCAGGACCAGGTCCCGGGGCTTCTCGCCGCCGATCCGCACCACGGAGAGCCGGGTCGTCGGCCAGGTGATCTTCCGGACGCCGCCGTCCAGCCACACCGTGGGCCGGTTGACCTGGAAGTCGTAGTAGTCCTCGGCGTCGAGCGCCGCGAACACCTCGCCCTTCCATTCCCGGTCCAGATGGGCGACCGCCGCGGAGGCGGCGTCACCGGCGTCGTTCCACCCCTCGAACGCGGCCACCATGACCGGGTCGATCAGCTCGGGAACCCCCTCGAGCTCGATCACCCAGCGCCTCCTTCGTCGAAGTTCCTGTCGTACGGACCAACCTTACGGCTTTCCCCGGCCGCGTCGGCCTTGATCAACTACCCAGGAAAACCGGGCCGCACACGGAACGGGTAAGGGGCGGTCCCCAATGGAGACCGCCCCTTACCGCACCGCTCACTTGCGCAGCATGTCCTCGACCTTGCCGCGGATCTCGTCGGTGGCGAGGCCGCGGATGGTCAGGGTGGTGCGGCGGCGCAGCACGTCGTCCGCGGTCTCGGCCCACTCGAGGTCGCGGGCGTAGGCGACCTGGGCCCAGATCTCCGGCGCGTCGGGGTGGATGCGCTCGGCGAGCTCGGGGCTCTCGTTCGCCATGCGGGCGATGTCGAAGGCGAGCGAGCCGTAGTGGGTGGCCAGGTGCTTGGCGGTGTCGGCGGACATCCGCGGGCCGGGCGCCGGGCCGTCCACGAGCAGCCGGTGGGCGACCGCGTTCGGATTGGCGATGCCGGGCAGCGGCAGCCGCTTCGGCAGCGCCGACACCGGCTCGTAGTCCTCGCCGAGCGGGTGGCCCGGGAGCGACTCCAGCTTCTTCATGATCGTGCGGCCGATGTGGCGGAAGGTGGTCCACTTGCCGCCGGCGACCGACAGCATGCCGCCGCGGCCCTCGGTGACGACCGTCTCCCGCTTGGCCTTGGAGGTGTCGCCCGGGCCGCCGGGCAGCACCCGCAGGCCGGCGAAGGCGTAGGTGATCAGGGAGCGGTCGAGCTGTTGGTCGCGGATGGAGAAGGCGGCCTCGTCCAGGATCTGGGCTATGTCCTTGTCGTTGACCGCGACCTCGGCCGGGTCGCCCTCGTACTCCTCGTCGGTGGTGCCGAGCAGGAGCATGTCCTCCCACGGGAGGGCGAAGGTGATCCGGTACTTGTCGATCGGGGTGGCCAGCGCGGCCTTCCACGGAGAGGTGCGCTTGAGCACCAGGTGGGCGCCCTTGGAGAGGCGGATGGAGGGCGCCGCGTTGGGGTCCTCCATCTTCCGCAGGTGGTCGACCCACGGGCCGGTGGCGTTGAGCACCAGGCGGGCGGTGACGCCGAACTCCTCGCCGGACAGCCGGTCCCTGAGCTCGGCGCCGGTGACCCGGCCCTTGGTGAAGCGCAGGCCGGTGACCTCGGCGTGGTTGAGGACGACCGCGCCGGCGTCGACGGCGGCGCGGACCGTCATCAGCGCCATGCGGGCGTCGTTCATCTGGTCGTCGCCGTAGACCGCGACGGCCTTCAGGTTGTCGGTGCGCAGCTCCGGCACGTCCTGGGCGGCCTTGGCGGGGCTCAGCAGGTGGCCGACGCCGTCGCCGAAGGCGGACAGGGCGCTGTAGGCGAAGACGCCGGCGCCGAGCTTGGCCGCGCCGTGCGGGCCGCCCTTGTAGACGGGCAGGTAGAAGGTGAGCGGGTTGGACAGGTGGGGGGCCACCTGTCGGGAGACCGCGCGCCGCTCGAAGTGGTTCTCCGCGACGAGCTTGACCGCGCCGGTCTGCAGGTAGCGCAGACCGCCGTGGAGGAGCTTGGAGGAGGCGGAGGAGGTGGCGCCGGCGAAGTCGCCGGCGTCCACCAGGGCCACCCGCAGCCCGGACTGCGCGGCGTGCCAGGCGGTGGAGATGCCCAGGATGCCGCCGCCGATCACCAGGAGGTCGTACGTCGCCTTGGACAGCTGCTCCCTGGTCTCGGCGCGGGTCGGAAGCGAACCGGCGGCCGGGTGCGTCCCCAGGGAGGGGAGGCTCTGCAGGGTGGTCATCGCGAATTGCTCCTCGTCAGTTCTCTTCTGCTTCGATCCAGCCCATGGAGCGCTCTACGGCCTTGAGCCAGTTCTTGTACTCGCTGTCGCGCTTGTCGGCGTCCATGCGAGGGGTCCACTCGGCGGCCCGGCGCCAGTTGGCGCGCAGGGCGTCGGTGTCGGGCCAGAAGCCGACGGCCAGGCCGGCGGCGTAGGCGGCGCCGAGGCAGGTGGTCTCGGCGACCATCGGGCGCACGACGGGGGCGTCCAGGAAGTCGGAGAGGGTCTGCATCAGCAGGTTGTTGGAGGTCATGCCGCCGTCGACCTTGAGGGCCGTCAGCTCCACGCCGGAGTCCTTGGTCATGGCGTCGGTGATCTCGCGGGTCTGCCAGGCGGTGGCCTCCAGGACGGCACGGGCGATGTGCGCCTTGGTGACGTAGCGGGTGAGGCCGGCGATGACACCGCGGGCGTCGGAGCGCCAGTACGGGGCGAAGAGGCCGGAGAAGGCGGGCACGAAGTAGGCGCCGCCGTTGTCCTCGACCGAGGAGGCGAGGGTCTCGATCTCGGCGGCGGACTTGATGAGGCCCATCTGGTCGCGCATCCACTGCACCAGGGAGCCGGTGACGGCGATCGAGCCCTCCAGCGCGTAGACCGGCTTCTCGTCGCCGATCTGGTAGCCGACCGTGGTCAGCAGACCGCTGTAGGAGTTGATGATCTTGTCACCGGTGTTCATCAGCATGAACGTTCCGGTGCCGTACGTGGACTTGGCCTCGCCCTCGGCGAAACAGGTCTGGCCGAACAGGGCGGCCTGCTGGTCGCCGAGCGCGGAGGCGACCGGGACGCCGTCGAGGACGCCGCCCTTGACGGTGCCGTACACCTCGGCGGAGGAGCGGATCTCCGGCAGCACCGCGGCCGGGATGTCCATGGAGGCGAGGATGCGCTCGTCCCAGGCCATCTCGTGGAGGTTCATCAGGAGGGTGCGGGAGGCGTTGGTGACGTCGGTGACGTGGTGGCCGCCCTCGACACCGCCGGTCAGGTTCCAGATGACCCAGGAGTCCATGGTGCCGAAGAGGATGTCGCCGCGCTCGGCGCGCTCGCGCAGGCCCTCGACGTTGTCGAGCAGCCAGCGGACCTTGGGGCCGGAGAAGTACGAGGCGAGCGGGAGGCCGGTCTCGCGGCGGAAGCGGTCCTGGCCGACGTTGCGGCCGAGTTCCTTGCACAGGGCGTCGGTGCGGGTGTCCTGCCAGACCAGCGCGTTGTGCACCGGCTCGCCGGTGTTCCTGTCCCACATCAGGGTGGTCTCGCGCTGGTTGGTGATGCCGATCGCCTTGACGTCGGCCGCGGTGATGCCGGCCTTGGCGATGGCGCCGGCGACGACCTCCTGGACGTTGGTCCAGATCTCCATGGCGTCGTGCTCGACCCAGCCCGGCTTCGGGAAGATCTGCTCGTGCTCCTTCTGGTCGACGGAGACGATGCGGCCGTCCTTGTCGAAGACGATGCAGCGGGACGAGGTGGTGCCCTGGTCGATGGCGGCGATGAACGGTCCGGCGGTGTGGGCGTCGGTCACGGTGTACTCCAAGGGAAGGCTGGAAGAAGGACGGCTCAGGCGAACGCGAGGTTGTAGATACCCGCGGCGATGGCGCCGCCGATCAGCGGACCGGCGACCGGGATCCAGGCGTAGCTCCAGTCGGAGCCGCCCTTGTTCGGCAGCGGGAGGAGGGCGTGCACGATGCGCGGGCCCAGGTCGCGGGCCGGGTTGATGGCGTAGCCGGTCGGGCCGCCCAGCGAGAGTCCGATGGAGACCACCACGAAGGCGGTGATCAGGGCGCCGATGACGCCGAGGCCCTTGCCGCTGTCGTTGAGGCCCTGGGTGAGCACGGCCAGCACCAGCACGACGGTGCCGATGATCTCGGTGGCGAGGTTCTGCCAGGGGTTACGGATCTCCGGGCCGGTGGAGAAGATGCCGAGCACCGGACCCGCCTTGGGCGCGGCCTTCTGGTCGACCATGCCCTCCTCGTGCGGGGTCGAGATGATCGACTCGTCCGTGAGGTGGGCCCGGAACTGGCCGTAGTAGGCGATCCAGACCAGCGCCGCGCCGATCATGGCGCCGAGCATCTGGCCGGCGACGTACACCGGCACGTCGCTCCAGTCGCCGCTCTTGATCGCTATGCCGATCGTGACGGCGGGGTTCAGATGGGCGCCGGAGAGGGAAGCGGTCATGTAGACCGCCGTCATGACGGCGAAGCCCCACCCGAACGTGATCGCGAGCCAGCCCGCGTTGCGGGCCTTGGAGCTCTTCAGCGTCACGGCGGCGCAGACGCCGCCGCCGAGCAGGATGAGTACGGCGGTACCGATGGTCTCGCCGATGAAGATGTCGGAGCTGGACACCCGCGACTCCTTTGTCCTTCGTCCAGGGGAAGGCGAACCACGGGTCCCTCCGGTGGTTCGCGCCCTCAGGTGAGGGCGTTGCCGGCCCTTGGCACTGTCACACCTTAGCGCGTATTGCCGGTAGCTGTTCGACAATGCCGACCGATGAACGGAAGTTTTGCGCCACGGTTAACAGCGCGTCAAGGGTCGCGAGCGCGAAAAACCCGCCGATAACGCGATCGTTACCGACGGGTTGGAACGTGCTCCGGCGGAGCCGGACACGCGGCCCCGCGAGCGGCCTCGGAAGGGCCTGTGGGGGTCAGAAACGGCCCGCGCCCAGGTCGCGGGAGACCGCGCGGGCGCAGTCCCGGACGGCCGCCACGAGCTCCGAGCGCAGCTCGCCGCCCGCGCAGACCCGCTCCACCGCACCCGTGATGGCCACCGCCCCCACCGGCATCCGGCGCCGGTCGTGGATGGGCGCGGCCACCGAGGCCACGCCCTCCCAGGTCTCCTCCACGTCCGCCGCCCAGCCGCGCGCGCGGGTCATGTCCAGCAGCATCTCGAAGTCCGCGAGCGCGGTGACCGTACGGGGCGTGAACGGCTCCCGCTCGACCTCCACCGCCTCGCTGTGCGCCACCGGGTCGTACGCCGAGAGCACCTTGCCGAGGGCCGTGGAGTGCAGCGGCTGCATGGCCCCCACCTCCAGGACCTGGCGGCTGTCGTCCGGCCGGAAGACGTGGTGGACGATGAGCACGCCCTGCTGGTGCAGCACGCCCAGGTGGACGCTCTCGCCGCTGGAGCGGGCCAGGTCGTCCGTCCAGACCAGGGCCCGCGCGCGCAGCTCGTGCACGTCGAGATAGCTGTTGCCGAGGCGCAGCAGCTCCGCGCCCAGCTGGTAGCGGCCGGACGCCGGGTCCTGCTCGACGAAGCCCTCCGCCTGGAGGGTGCGCAGGATGCCGTGTGCCGTGCCCTTGGCGAGGCCCAGCGAGGAGGCGATGTCGGACAGGCCGAGCCGGCGCTCGCCGCCCGCGAGCAGTCGCAGCATCGCCGCCGCCCGTTCAAGCGACTGGATGTTCTTCGCCATCGCCCGGCCCTTCTCCTCACATGCTGTTCGACAATGCTGAACACTATCGGTCGATGCCGACCTTGTGTCACACCTGACAGTGTCGGACAAGAACGGGCCGGACCGGGAGTCCCCGGACACAGGATGCCGTCCACCTGCTGGAACCCCGTGTCCACCCCGGCACTCACGCGGCTACTCTGGGCCCGTGCACCCTCCGCCGAGGGCGCAAAGCCGACAGCCGTCGCATCCCAGGGAGCCCTATCCATGGCCTCGTCGCCGACCCCTTCCGCCGCACCCGCAACCGCCGCCCGGCGGGCCGACGCCCTCCGCGAGGCCTTCGCCTCCCGGGTCGTCGTCTCCGACGGCGCCATGGGCACGATGCTCCAGGCCCAGGACCCCTCCCTCGAGGACTTCCAGCAGCTCGAGGGCTGTAACGAGATCCTGAACGTCTCCCGCCCGGACATCGTCCGTTCGGTCCACGACGCCTACCTCGCGGTCGGCACCGACTGCGTCGGCACCAACACCTTCAACTGCAACTTCTCCGCGCTCGGCGAGTACGACATCGCCCACCGCATCCACGAGCTCTCCGAGGCCGGCGCGCGCATCGCCCGCGAGGCCGCCGACGAGTACACGGAGAGGACCGGACAGCAGCGCTGGGTCCTCGGCTCGATGGGCCCGGGCACCAAGCTGCCCACCCTCGGCCACGTCGAGTACAGCACCATCCGCGACGCCTACCAGCAGAACGCCGAGGGCCTCCTCGCCGGCGGCGCCGACGCCCTGCTCGTCGAGACCACCCAGGACCTCCTCCAGACCAAGGCCGCGATCATCGCCGCGCACCGCGCCATGGAGATCGCCGGCTACACCGTCCCGCTGATCACCTCGGTCACCGTCGAGACCACCGGCACCATGCTGCTCGGCTCCGAGATCGGTGCCGCGCTGACCGCGCTCGAGCCGCTCGGCATCGACATGATCGGCATGAACTGCGCCACCGGCCCCGCCGAGATGAGCGAGCACCTGCGCTACCTCGCCCGGCACGCGGGCATCGCGCTCTCCTGCATGCCCAACGCCGGCCTGCCCGTGCTGACCAAGGACGGCGCGCACTACCCGCTCTCGGCCGAGGAGCTGGCCGACGCCCACGAGACGTTCGTCCGCGAGTACGGCCTCAACCTGGTCGGCGGCTGCTGCGGCACCACGCCCGAGCACCTGCGCCAGGTCGTCGAGCGCGTCCGCGGCGTCGTTCCGCCCGTCCGCGAGCCGCACCCCGAGCCCGGCGCCGCCTCGCTCTACCAGACGGTCCCGTTCCGCCAGGACACCTCGTACCTCGCCATCGGCGAGCGGACGAACGCCAACGGCTCGAAGAAGTTCCGCGAGGCCATGCTGGAGGCCCGCTGGGACGACTGCGTCGAGATGGCCCGCGACCAGATCCGCGAGGGCGCGCACATGCTCGACCTCTGCGTGGACTACGTCGGCCGCGACGGCGTCGCCGACATGAAGGAGCTGGCCGGCCGCTTCGCCACCGCCTCCACCCTGCCGATCGTCCTCGACTCCACCGAGGTCGACGTCATCCAGGCGGGCCTGGAGAAGCTCGGCGGCCGCGCGGTCATCAACTCCGTCAACTACGAGGACGGCGACGGCCCGGAGTCCCGCTTCGCGAAGGTCACCCGCCTCGCCCAGCAGCACGGCGCGGCCCTGATCGCCCTGACCATCGACGAGGAGGGCCAGGCCCGCACCGTCGAGAAGAAGGTCGAGATCGCCGAGCGGCTCATCGACGACCTCACGGGCAACTGGGGCATCCGCGAGTCGGACATCCTCATCGACACCCTGACCTTCACCATCTGCACCGGTCAGGAGGAGTCGCGGGGCGACGGCATCGCCACGATCGAGGCGATCCGCGAGCTGAAGCGGCGCCACCCGGACGTGCAGACCACGCTCGGCCTGTCCAACATCTCCTTCGGCCTCAACCCGGCCGCGCGCATCCTGCTCAACTCCGTCTTCCTCGACGAGTGCGTGAAGGCCGGCCTGGACTCGGCCATCGTCCACGCCTCGAAGATCCTCCCGATCGCCCGCTTCGACGAGGAGCAGGTCACCACCGCGCTCGACCTGATCTACGACCGGCGCACCGAGGACTACGACCCGCTGCAGAAGCTGATGGCCCTGTTCGAGGGCGCCACCGCCAAGTCCCTCAAGGCCGGCAAGGCGGAGGAACTGGCCGCCCTGCCGCTGGAGGAGCGACTCAAGCGGCGGATCATCGACGGCGAGAAGAACGGCCTGGAGGCCGACCTCGACGAGGCCCTGACCACCACGCCCGCGCTCGACATCGTCAACAACACGCTGCTCGACGGCATGAAGGTGGTCGGCGAGCTGTTCGGCTCCGGCCAGATGCAGCTGCCGTTCGTGCTCCAGTCCGCCGAGGTCATGAAGACCGCGGTGGCCTACCTGGAGCCGCACATGGAGAAGTCCGACGCGGAGGGCAAGGGCACGATCGTGCTCGCCACCGTCCGCGGCGACGTCCACGACATCGGCAAGAACCTCGTCGACATCATCCTGTCCAACAACGGCTACAACGTCGTCAACCTGGGCATCAAGCAGCCCGTCTCCGCGATCCTCGAGGCCGCCGAGGAGCACTCCGCCGACGTGATCGGCATGTCCGGTCTGCTGGTGAAGTCCACGGTGATCATGAAGGAGAACCTGGAGGAGCTGAACCAGCGCGAGCTGGCCGCCAGGTACCCGGTGATCCTCGGCGGCGCCGCCCTCACCCGCGCCTACGTCGAGCAGGACCTGCACGAGATCTACCAGGGCGAGGTCCGCTACGCCCGCGACGCCTTCGAGGGCCTGCGCCTGATGGACGCCCTCATCGCCGTCAAGCGCGGCGTGCCCGGCGCGGCCCTGCCCGAGCTCAAGCAGCGCCGGGTCGCCAAGGGCGCCGCCACCCTCCAGATCGACGAGCCGGAGCCCGGCGGCCGCTCGGACGTCGCCACCGACAACCCGGTGCCGACGCCGCCGTTCTGGGGCACCCGGGTCGTCAAGGGCATCCAGCTCAAGGAGTACGCGAGCTGGCTCGACGAGGGCGCCCTGTTCAAGGGCCAGTGGGGCCTCAAGCAGAACCGCGCCGGCGACGGCCCCTCGTACGAGGAGCTCGTCGAGACCGAGGGCCGGCCGCGGCTGCGCGGCTGGCTGGAGCGCCTGCACACGGAGAACCTCCTGGAGGCGGCCGTCGTCCACGGCTACTTCCCCTGCGTCTCCAAGGGCGACGACCTGATCATCCTCGACGAGGCCGGCAACGAGCGCACCCGCTTCACCTTCCCGCGCCAGCGGCGCGGGCGGCGCCTGTGCCTCGCGGACTTCTTCCGCCCGGAGGAGTCCGGCGAGACCGACGTCGTCGGCCTCCAGGTCGTCACCGTCGGCTCGAAGATCGGCGAGGCCACGGCCGAGCTCTTCGCGTCCGACTCCTACCGCGACTACCTGGAGCTGCACGGCCTTTCCGTGCAGCTGGCCGAGGCCCTCGCCGAGTACTGGCACGCCCGGGTCCGCGCCGAGCTCGGCTTCGGCGGCGAGGACCCCGCCGACGTCGAGGACATGTTCGCGCTCAAGTACCGCGGCGCGCGCTTCTCCCTCGGCTACGGCGCCTGCCCCGACCTGGAGGACCGGGCGAAGATCGCCGAACTCCTGGAGCCGGAGCGGATCGGCGTCCACCTCTCGGAGGAGTTCCAGCTGCACCCCGAGCAGTCCACGGACGCCATCGTCATCCATCACCCCGAGGCGAAGTACTTCAACGCTCGGTAACCGGTACGGGGGTAAATCCCTGCGCCGCGTGTGATCGCGACGTACACTGGTCGGTCCAGTGCAGGCCGGTCGCCCACCCCCGTACCGGGGAGGGTGGCCGGCCTCTTCGTCCCTCCATGGAGGTGTGCCGGATGACCAGTACGGTCCCCGCGTCCTTGTTCCGTGCCAACGGGAGCTCCGCGCTGCAGGCGGTCTTCCTCGACATGGACGGCACCCTCGTCGACACCGAGGGCTTCTGGTGGGACGCGGAGGTGGAGGTCTTCGCCGACCTCGGACACCGGCTCGACGAGGCCTGGCGGGACGTCGTCGTGGGCGGGCCCATGACGCGCAGCGCCGGCTACCTGATCGAGGCCACCGGCGCCGACATCACGCTGGAGGAGCTGACCGTACTGCTCAACGAGAAGTTCGAGCAGCGCATCGACCGGGGCGTGCCGCTGATGCCGGGCGCCGACCGCCTGCTCACCGAACTGGCCCGGCACAACATCCCGACCGCCCTGGTCTCCGCCTCGCACCGCCGCATCATCGACCGGGTGCTCGCCTCGCTCGGCCGGGACCGGTTCGCGCTGACCGTCGCGGGGGACGAGGTGGCCCGCACCAAGCCGCACCCGGAGCCGTATCTCACCGCCGCACGGGGCGTCGGCGCCGAGCCGGCGCTGTGCGCGGTCGTCGAGGACACCGCGACCGGCGTCGCCGCTGCCGAGGCGGCCGGCTGCCGGGTCGTCGCGGTGCCCTCCGTCGCCCCGATCGCGCCCTCCGCGGGCCGGGTGGTGGTCCGCTCCCTGGAGGAGGTCGACGTGCCCTTCCTCCGGACGCTGATCGCCTCGCCCAGGGCCGTCTGACGGCCCGCGCCGTTCGCGCCCGGAAACTTCAGGCCATCCGCCGGAAGGAACCCTGAGTGACTTTGGTCACCCAGAGTGCCGACCGGCGGGTGGCCTGTCTGCGTGCGGTGTCCCGAAACCACCGGTTACACCCCGCCCTTGTGTCCCGGTTCGCTACCGCCCGTACGAATCATTCCCGCGCATGACTATCGAACGCACCGTATTCATGCTTGTCGGCCGGGTGCCTTCGCCGTCTTCCCCGTCCGGTGGCACTGGTGTAGCCCACTAATCTTTCGCACGTACTCCGCCGCACCCTCCGCGTGCCCCGGCGGCCACCCAAGTCGCCGCGTACGCAGGACCGATCGCACCACGTCCCGGCCCGATCGCCACGCCCCGACCGGGCGTCCGGCGGAGTGACCGAAGCCGCTGTACCAATGCCGGCCGTCACCCCGTGCCGGACGAGGAGAACGTCCCTGATGAACCGCAAGACCCTGGTGCTGCCGGTCGTGGCCGCACTGCTCACCCCCCTGCTCGCCGGCTGCGGTGAAGGGGACGAGAGCAGAGCGATCGTCGTCGGCACCACGGACCAGTTCGTCGCCACCGAGGACGCCCCGGCCCCGCTCGACCCCGCCTTCGCCTACGACACCGGCGCCTGGAACATCCTGCGGCAGACCCTCCAGACCCTCATGCACGTCCCGCGCGGCGGCGGCGCCCCGGTCCCCGAGGCGGCCCAGAGCTGCGGCTTCTCCGACAAGGAGAGCGAGAGCTACCGCTGCAAGCTCCGTGAAGGACTCACCTTCGCCGACGGCACCCCGATCACCGCCGAGGACGTCAGGTTCTCCGTCGAGCGCGTGCTCGCCATCAAGTCCGACAACGGCACCGCCGCGCTCCTCGCCAACATCGACACCGTCGAGACCAAGGGCGACCTCGAGGTGATCTTCCACCTCAAGACGCCCGACGCGACCTTCCCGTACAAGCTCTCCACCCCCGTCGCGGGCATCCTCAGCAAGGACAAGTACGACGGGAAGTCGCTGCGCGAGGGCTTCGACGTCGACGGCTCCGGCCCGTACACGATGAAGGCCGAGCGCGACGGCGACAAGGCGACGAAGTTCGTCTTCACCAAGAACACCCGCTACAAGGGCGACATCACCCTGCGCAACGACAGGGTCGAACTGCGCACCTTCGCCGACGCCGACGGCATGGACAAGGCGCTGCGCTCCGACGACATCGACATGGCCGCCCGCGCCATGTCCCAGCCGCAGATCAAGGAACTCACCGAGAAGCCCCAGGAGGGCATCGAACTCACCGAGGTCCCCGGTCTGGAGATCCGCTACCTCGCCTTCAACACCAAGGCCCCCGCCGTCAAGGAGAAGGCCGTCCGGCAGGCCATGGCCTCCGTCGTCGACCGCGGCAAGCTGATCGACCAGGTCTACGGCCCCACCGCCGAGCCCCTCTACTCGCTGATCCCCTCCAGCGTCACCGGCCACGCCACCTCGTTCATCGACACCTACGGCGAGCCCGACCCGTCGAAGGCCGCCAAGCTGCTGCGCGAGGCCGGCGTCAAGACGCCCGTCCCGGTCACCCTGCACTACACCACCGACCACTACGGCGCCGAGACGGCCGACGAGTTCGAGGCGCTGCGCGCCCAGCTCAACGCCACCAAGCTCTTCGACGCCCGCATCCAGGGCACCGAATGGTCCAGGTTCCGCCCGGCCCAGAAGCGCGGCGACTACGCCGTCTACGGCCTCGGCTGGTTCCCGGACTACCCGGACCCGGACAACTACGTCGCTCCGTTCCTCGACAGCGACAACTTCCTCAACACCCCCTACGTCAACCAGTCCGTCCGTGACCGGCTCATCCCGCAGTCGCGCCGCGAGGCCGACCGCACCGCCGCCGCCCCGGTCTTCGAGCAGATCCAGAAGATCGTCGCCAAGGACGTCCCCGTCCTGCCGCTGTGGCAGGGCAAGCAGTACGTCGCCGCCCGCGACGACATCACCGGCGTCGAGTGGTCGCTGAACACCTCCTCCGACATGCTCCTGTGGGAGCTCGGCCGCGGCACCGCCTGACCCCTTCGTTTGTACCGGCCGCGCAGCGGTTGCGCGGCCGGCCTGGCAAGAGATCAAGAGGCAAGTTCTGTGAAGGCACACAACAAGTGGCTGACCGCCCCGCTCGCCGCGGGCCTGGCCGCGACCCTGCTCAGCGGCTGCGGCACCGAACAGGGCGGTGACTCCGGCGGCGCCGGGTCCGCCGTCCGCGTCGGCATGTCGGACGAGATCATGGCGACCGACCCGGCCGCCGGTTACGACCCCGGCTCCTGGCTGCTGTTCAACAACGTCTTCCAGTCCCTGCTCGCCTTCCCGAAGGGCGCCTCCGAGCCCGAGCCCGAGGCCGCCGACAAGTGCGGCTTCTCCGGCGGCAGCAAGATCTACACCTGCACCCTGCGCGACGGCCTGAAGTTCTCCAACGGCAACCCGCTCACCTCGGAGGACGTCAAGTTCTCCTTCGAGCGCGCCCTGAAGATCGCCGACCCCAACGGCCCCGCCCCGCTGCTCTCCTCGATCGACTCCATCGAGACCCCCGACGAGAAGACCGTCGTCTTCAAGCTGAAGGTCCCCGACGCCACCTTCCCCAGCAAGATCGCCTCGGGCGCCGGTTCCATCGTCGACCACCGCGAGTACCAGGCCGACGGCCTGCGCACCGACGGCAAGGCCGTCGGCTCCGGCCCGTACAAGCTCGACTCCCTCAGCGACACCGAGGCCGTCTTCAGCGCCAACGACTCCTACCAGGGCAACGCCAAGCGGAAGAACGGCAGCGTCACCCTCAAGCTCTACCAGGGCGACCGCGAGGCCCTGGCCAAGGCCCTCTCCGCCGGCGACGTCGACGTCGCCTACCGAGGCCTGGCCGCCGACGACATAGCCGCCCTGGAGAACTCCCAGGGTGACAAGGGCATCCAGGTCGTCCAGGGCTCCAGCGCCGAGGTCCAGCACATGGTCTTCAACGTCAAGGACCCCGTCGTCGGAAAGCTCGGCGTCCGCAAGGCCATCGCCCACCTGGTCGACCGCGAGGCGCTCGTCCAGAACGTCTACAAGTCGACCGCGACGCCGCTCTACTCCATCGTCCCGGCCGGCATCGCCGGACACTCCACCTCGTTCTTCGACACCTACGGCGAGCCCGACAAGGCCAAGGCCAAGGCCGCGCTGCGCAAGGACGGGATCACCGAGAAGGTCAAGCTCACCCTCTGGTCCACGCCGAACCGCTTCGGCCCCGCCACCGACCAGATGATGGAGGCCATCGCCGGCCAGCTCAACGCCAGCGGCCTGTTCGACGCCAAGGTCCGGTCCGTCTCCTTCGAGCAGTACGAGAAGGACATCGCGGCCGGCAAGTACGGCGTGTACGTCCGCGGCTGGGTCCCCGACTACCCGGACGCCGACAACTTCACCTCCCCGTTCTTCGGCGACGACAACGTCCTCGGCAACCGCTACGAGAACGCCCTGATCACCGGCGAGCTGCTGCCCGCCGTCGCCGCCTCCCCGGACCGCTCCCAGACCGGCTCCACGTACACCAAGGTCCAGGACCTCGTCGCCGACGAGCTCCCGCTGCTGCCGCTGTGGCAGGGCAAGCAGTACGCGGTGGCCCGCGAGGGCGTCACCGGCCTCGAGTGGACCCTCGACGCGTCCACCGTCTTCCGCTTCTGGGAGATCAAGAAGGGCTGACGCCCCTCCGCCACGACGAGGGCCCGGCGCGCCTGCGGCGCACCGGGCCCTCACCCGTACCTCCGGAGACTCACTGCGCGCCGGGACGCACCAGACCGCTCTCGTACGCGTACACCGCCGCCTGCACCCGGTCCCGCAGACCCAGCTTCGTCAGCACATGCCCGACGTGCGTCTTCACCGTCGTCTCGCTGACGAACAGGTCCGCCGCGATCTCCGCGTTCGACAGACCCCGCGCCACCAGCTTCAGCACCTCGACTTCGCGGTCGGTCAGCGTGTTCAGCGTGTCCGGCACCTGCTCCTCGCCCGACGGCAGATGCGCCGAGTACTTGTCGAGCAGCCGGCGGGTGATCGACGGCGCCAGCATCGCCTCGCCCGCCGCCACCACGCGGATCGCCTGCACCAGCTCGTGCGCCGGGGCGTCCTTCAGGAGGAAGCCGCTCGCCCCCGCCCGCAGCGCCTCCACCACGTATTCGTCGAGGTCGAACGTGGTCAGCACCAGCACCTTCGCCGGACCGTCCCGGCCCGGACCGGTGATCTGCCGCGTGGCCTCCACCCCGTCCATCCGCGGCATCCGGATGTCCATCAGCACCACGTCGGGCTGCAGCGCCCGCACCTGGTCCAGAGCCTGGAGACCGTCCCCGGCCTCACCGACCACCGCGAGGTCCTGCTCGGCCTCCAGGATCATCCGGAAACCGGTGCGCAGCAGCGGCTGGTCGTCGACCAGTAGGACGCGGATAGCCACGGACAACTCCTTCACGGCGTGGGCTGGACCTGATCCATTCTGCCCTGGGCCTACTCCGCGGACTCCGGCGGGCGCGCGGGCACCACCGGCAGCGGATACACCGGGGGAGTGCCGCCGAACTCCGGACACACCGCCTGGTGGTCGCACCAGCCGCACAGCTTCGTCGGCCGCGGCCGCCAGTCACCCGTCTCCGTCGCCAGCCGGATCGCCTCCCACAACGCGTGCAGCTTGCGCTCCACCCGCAGCAGATCCGCCTCCACCGGGTCGTACGTCAGGACGTCGCCGCTGCCCAGGTACACCAGCTGCAGCCGGCGCGGCACCACGTTTCTCAGCCGCCAGACCACCAGCGCGTAGAACTTCATCTGGAACAGCGCGCCCTCGCTGTACTCGGGCCGCGGCGCCTTGCCCGTCTTGTAGTCGACGATCCGCACCTCGCCCGTCGGCGCCACGTCCACCCGGTCGATCACCCCGCGCAGCCGCAGCCCGGACGCCAGCTCCGTCTCCACGAACAGCTCGCGCTCGGCAGGCTCCAGACGCGTCGGGTCCTCCAGCGTGAACCACCGCTCGACCAGCGCCTCCGCCTCCGACAGCCAGCGCGCGAGCCGCTCGGCCCGCGGCTCCGTCGGATCCGTGCCCTGCGCGTCCTCCGCGAACAGCTCGGCGAGCTCCGGACGCGACTCCAGGAGCCGGTCCCACTGCCCCGGGATCAGCGCCTTCGCCCGCGGCACCGTCCGCTCCACCGCCGGCGCGTCGAACAGCCGCTCCAGCACCGCGTGCACCAGCGTGCCGCGCGTCGCCGCCGCGCTCGGCTTCTCCGGCAGCCGGTCGATCACCCGGAACCGGTACAGCAGGGGGCACTGCATGAAGTCGCTCGCCCGCGAAGGCGACAGCGACACGGGCGGCCGTGCCTCCACGGCGCCCACGGGCGGCTGCTCGCTCGTACTCATGACACAGACCCTACGGCCCGCCACCGACAGTCCGTAGCCGTCCGACCCTGATCCACCCGACGGGCGCGCGCGGAATACCATCGACGCAGGACCCGTCGCGCTGCATGATCGAACCGTGACCGAGTGCGCGGGCCGAGCGGCCCGGCGACGAGAGGAACCCGTGAACCAGGACGAGTCCAAGCCGCAGCGGACCGAGGAGCCAGGCGGTGGCATCCTCATGGGCCGGCCCTTCGGCGTGCCCGTCTACGTAGCCCCCAGCTGGTTCCTCGTCGCGGCCCTCATCACGTGGGTCTTCGGCGACCAGATCGAACGCGTCCTGCCCGAACTCGGCGCCGCCCGCTACCTCGTCTCGCTGTTCTTCGCCATCGCCTTCTACGCCTCCGTACTCGTCCACGAACTCGCCCACACGCTCGCCGCGCTCCGCTTCAAGCTCCCGGTGCGCCGCATCCAGCTCCAGTTCTTCGGCGGCGTCTCCGAGATCGACAAGGAGACCGAGACCCCCGGCCGCGAGTTCGTCCTCGCCTTCGTCGGCCCGCTGCTCTCCCTCGTGCTCGCCGGACTCTTCTACCTCAGCCTCTACGCGGTCGAACCCGGCACCGTGCCCGGCGTACTCCTCGGCGGGCTGATGATCTCCAACCTGATCGTCGCCGTCTTCAACCTGCTGCCCGGCCTGCCCCTCGACGGCGGCCGCATGCTCCGCGCCGTCATCTGGAAGATCACCGGCAACGCCATGAGCGGCACCGTCGCCGCCGCCTGGGTCGGCCGCGCCCTCGCCGTCACCGTCCTCATCGGCCTCCCGCTGCTCACCCGCACCGGCTGGCTCGGCAACTCGCCCGAGGACATCTCCGGCTTCACCACCGTCACCGACGCCCTGCTCGCCGCGATCCTCGCCGCGATCATCTGGACCGGCGCCGGCAACAGCCTCCGCATGGCCCGGCTGCGCGAACACCTCCCGGAGCTGCGCGCCCGCGCCCTCACCCGCCGCGCCATCCCCGTCGAGCCCACCACCCCGCTCTCCGAGGCCCTCCGCCGCGCCAACGAGGCCGGCGCCCGCGCCCTCGTCGTCGTCGACGGCCACGGCGCACCCACCGGAATCGTCCGCGAGACCGCCATCGCCGCCGTCCCCCAGCACCGCCGCCCCTGGGTCGCCGTCAGCGCCCTCACCCAGGACCTCGTCGACGGCATGAGGGTCCCCGCCGAGCTCACCGGCCAGCCCCTCCTTGACCACCTCCGCGCCAGCCCGGCCACCGAGTACCTGGTCGTCGAGGAGACTGGCGAGATCTACGGCGTGCTGTCCACCGCCGACGTCGAGAAGGCCTTCGTCAAGGCCATGGCACGCCCCTCCTCGTAACGCCGGTACACGGCTTCCGAGCCGAAGGTCCGCGGCGGCGCCGAAAGGGAGAGCGCGCGGAGGCCCCGAGGAACGAGTGGCCGAGCACGGTCGACCGTCGGTGCCGACTTGAGCGGGCCGGAGGCGAGGAAGCCCTTGATAAGGTGCTCACATGTCCGAACCGACCGGTGCCGCCCGCCGTCGCGGGCCCTTCAAGGTCGGGGACCAGGTCCAGCTCACCGACCCCAAGGGACGCCACTACACGTTCACGCTCGAGGCCGGGAAGAATTTCCACACCCACAAGGGGTCCTTCCCGCACGACGAGCTGATCGGCGCTCCCGAGGGCAGTGTTGTCCGTACCACGGGAAACGTCGCCTACCTTGCGCTGCGCCCCCTGCTCCCCGACTACGTCCTGTCCATGCCCCGCGGCGCCGCCGTGGTCTACCCCAAGGACGCGGGGCAGATCCTGGCCTTCGCCGACATCTTCCCCGGCGCCCGCGTCGTCGAGGCGGGTGTGGGCTCCGGCTCGCTGAGCTCCTTCCTCCTGCGCGCCATCGGGGACAGCGGCATGCTGCACTCCTACGAGCGCCGCGAGGACTTCGCCGAGATCGCCAAGGGCAACGTCGAGCGCTACTTCGGCGGCCCCCACCCCGCGTGGCAGCTGACCGTCGGCGACCTCCAGGACAACCTGTCCGACAGCGACGTCGACCGCGTCATCCTCGACATGCTCGCCCCCTGGGAGTGCCTGGAGGCCGTCTCCAAGGCGCTCGTCCCCGGCGGCATCCTGTGCTGCTACGTGGCCACCACCACGCAGCTCGCCCGCACAGTGGAGTCCATCCGCGAGTTCGGCTGCTACGCCGAGCCGCAGCCCTGGGAGTCCATGATCCGCAACTGGCACGTCGAGGGCCTGGCCGTGCGCCCCGATCACCGCATGATCGGCCACACCGGCTTCCTGGTCACCGCCCGCCGCCTCGCGGACGGCGTCGAGCCCCCGATGCGCCGCCGCCGGCCCGCCAAGGGCGCCTACGGCGAGGACTACGAAGGCCCCAACAAGGGCTGACGCCCTCACCGGGGCTGACGCCCCGACAACGCAACGGTGCCGCCGCCGAGTTCCCGCCCCAGAGCGCGGAAGTCGACGGCGGCACCCTCATGTTCGCAGCCGAACCGGAGCCCGCACGGCCGAGCCCCCGCCCGCGACGCCCGCGGCCGGTGCGACTCGGCCCGCCACCCGTAACACCCGTGCCCCGGCCCGTAACCCCGCGCGCCGGCCCGTAACACCGGAGCCGACCCCGCCTGTTCCGCACTCCTGTGACGTGTGGCACGATGCCCGCAACTCCTTCCGCACCACCCTCACAGGAGACTTCTCGCGTGCAGACCTCCGCCGTCACGGACCTCGCGCACACCCACGCCCGCCCGGTGCACTGGCTGACCACCGCCACCGCCATGGCCGCGGTCGTCGCCCTCGCCGGCCTCCTCCAGCCCGACCCCGCCGGAGCCACCGGCGCGCACGGCGCCCCCGCCCCGCGGCCCGCCCCCGACGCCGACACCGCCCACTACCCCCTGGAATGCGGCGGAGCGCCCAGCACCATCGCCCGACGGGCCACCGGCGACCTCGACGGCGACGGAAACCCCGAGACCGTCGCAGTCGTACACTGCGAAGCCGGCTCCGGCACGCCGCCCAGCGGCATCTACGTCCTCACCCACGGCAAGGGCTCCGGCACACCCGCCGCACGCGTCGTCGCCACCCTCGTGGAACCCTCGCAGCAGCAGAACGTCGGCGACTTCGCCGTACGCGGCGGAGCGGTCCACGCCACCCTGCTCGGCTACTCCGGCCCCGACGTCCCCAGCTGCTGCCCCGACCAGCGAGAACAGGTCAGCTGGCGCTGGCAGGGCGGAACCTTCGTCCGCACCGCCCAGGACCAGGCACGCGCGGTCTGACCGGCCGGCCCCCGCCGGCCCGTCACCGGGACGTCACTCCGCGTCGGGACCGTACACCTCGACGCCGTCCCCGACCCGGCGCACGTGGATGCAGTCGCCCGGGCACTCCTTCGCGGAGTCCACCACGTCCTGCAGCAGCGGCAGCGGCACCGGCGTCGTCGCCCCCGGCTCCTGGAGCAGCTCGTCGTCCGCGCTCTTCACATAAGCGAGCCCGTCGATGTCCAGCTCGAAGACCTCGGGAGCGTACTGCGCGCAGATCCCGTCCCCGGTGCACAGGTCCTGGTCGATCCAGACCTCCAGCGCCTCGTCGGCACCCGTCGCCGGGGCCTCCTGCTGCACGGTCATATCTCCTGCCGTTTCTGCGTCGCGTCGATAAGTCGGGCAAACCCTGACGGGTGTTGACCACCCACGACGATACAACCGGGCGCTTTTGCCGTGCCCGCCGGTGGGTATTCCCCTGGCGTGAGGGGAAGCGCAAGGGTGAAGATCGGACACACCCCAGAGTCTTTTTGATCTAGGGGTTTCAATCATCACCCACCCAGGTAGGGTCAGGAAGCGTCCAGCTCCCCTTGGAGGAGGTGAGGACCGTGGCAGCCCACGACGACGACATCAACCGCGGCATCCGGCCGGGGCGGGGGTCTGAGGACCCCGCCGGCCAGGTTGCCTATCTCGAGCAGGAAATCGCCGTCCTGCGCCGCAAGCTCGCCGACTCTCCGCGTCACACGAGGATTCTCGAGGAGCGGATCGTCGAGCTGCAGACGAACCTGGCCGGCGTGTCCGCTCAGAACGAGCGACTCGCCAATACGCTCCGTGAGGCCCGCGACCAGATCGTGGCCCTCAAGGAGGAGGTCGACCGGCTCGCCCAGCCGCCGGCCGGCTTCGGTGTCTTCCTGCAGGCCAACGAGGACGGAACGTGCGACATCTTCACCGGGGGCCGCAAGCTCCGGGTGAACGTCAGCCCCAGCGTCGAGCTCGACGAGCTCAGGCGGGGCCAGGAAGTCATGCTCAACGAAGCGCTCAACGTGGTCGAGGCCATGGAATTCGAGCGCGCCGGCGACATCGTCACCCTCAAGGAGATCCTCGAGGACGGCGAGCGCGCCCTGGTCATCGGCCACACCGACGAGGAGCGGGTCGTGCGGCTCGCCGAGCCCCTCCTCGACATCACCATCCGCCCCGGAGACGCCCTCCTCCTGGAACCCAGGTCGGGATACGTCTACGAGGTGATCCCGAAGAGCGAGGTCGAGGAACTCGTCCTCGAAGAGGTCCCGGACGTCGACTACGACAAGATCGGCGGTCTGGGCAACCAGATCGAACTGATCCGCGACGCGGTCGAGCTCCCGTACCTCTACCCCGACCTCTTCAAGGAGCACGAACTCCGGCCGCCGAAGGGCATCCTGCTCTACGGCCCGCCCGGCTGCGGCAAGACGCTGATCGCGAAGGCCGTCGCCAACTCCCTTGCCAAGAAGGTCGCCGAGGTGACCGGCCAGCCCGCCGGGAAGTCCTACTTCCTGAACATCAAGGGCCCCGAACTCCTCAACAAGTACGTCGGCGAGACCGAGCGGCACATCCGCCTCGTCTTCCAGCGTGCCCGGGAGAAGGCGAGCGAGGGCACCCCCGTCATCGTCTTCTTCGACGAGATGGAATCCCTCTTCCGCACCCGCGGCTCCGGCGTCAGCTCGGACGTGGAGAACACCATCGTTCCCCAGCTGCTCGCCGAGATCGACGGCGTGGAAGGCCTGGAGAACGTCATCGTCATCGGTGCCTCCAACCGCGAGGACATGATCGACCCCGCGATCCTGCGGCCCGGCCGGCTCGACGTCAAGATCAAGATCGAGCGCCCGGACGCGGAAGCGGCCAAGGACATCTTCGCCAAGTACCTCACGGCCTCCCTCCCGCTGCACGCCGACGACCTCGCCGAGCACAGCGGATCCAAGGAGGCCGCCGCCCACGGAATGATCCAGTCCGTGGTCGAGCAGATGTACGCGGAATCCGAGGAGAACCGCTTCCTCGAGGTCACGTACGCCAACGGCGACAAGGAAGTCCTCTACTTCAAGGACTTCAACTCCGGCGCGATGATCCAGAACATCGTCGACCGGGCCAAGAAGATGGCCATCAAGGCCTTCCTCGACCACGACCAGAAGGGCATCCGCGTCTCCCACCTCCTCCAGGCCTGCGTGGACGAGTTCAAGGAGAACGAGGACCTGCCCAACACCACCAACCCCGACGACTGGGCCCGCATCTCCGGAAAGAAGGGCGAGCGGATCGTCTTCATCCGCACCCTCGTCACCGGAAAGCAGGGCGCGGACACCGGTCGCTCCATCGACACGGTGGCCAACACCGGTCAGTACCTGTAGTGACGCGCACCGGCTGCGGATGTCCGGAATTCGGGCATCCGCAGCCGTCGCTTTCCACTCACCCAATCGCATTCGATCTCCCCGTACGCGCGCGGCCGCTCTAGGCTCGTGGGTACCGCCGAATCACGCACAGTGCGGGGGTCGGCGCCGGGCAAGGAGGGCCGCATGACCGTACGGCGCGTTATGGGCATCGAGACGGAGTACGGGATCTCCGTCCCGGGGCACCCCAACGCCAATGCCATGCTCACCTCGTCCCAGATCGTCAACGCCTACGCGGCGGCGATGCACCGGGCGCGCCGCGCCCGCTGGGACTTCGAGGAGGAGAACCCGCTGCGGGACGCCCGCGGCTTCGACCTCGCCCGCGAGGCCGCCGACTCCAGCCAGCTCACCGACGAGGACATCGGCCTCGCCAACGTCATCCTCACCAACGGCGCACGGCTCTACGTGGACCACGCCCACCCCGAGTACAGCGCCCCCGAGGTCACCAACCCCCGCGACGCCGTCCTCTGGGACAAGGCCGGCGAGCGCATCATGGCCGAGGCCGCGGAACGGGCCGCCCAGCTGCCCGGCGCCCAGCCGATCCACCTCTACAAGAACAACACCGACAACAAGGGCGCGTCCTACGGCACGCACGAGAACTACCTGATGAAGCGGGAGACCCCCTTCTCGGACATCGTGCGCCACCTGACGCCGTTCTTCGTCTCCCGCCAGGTCGTCACCGGCGCGGGACGCGTCGGCATCGGCCAGGACGGCCGCGAGCACGGCTTCCAGATCAGCCAGCGCGCCGACTACTTCGAGGTCGAGGTCGGCCTGGAGACGACGCTCAAGCGCCCCATCATCAACACGCGCGACGAGCCGCACGCGGACGCCGAGAAGTACCGCCGGCTCCACGTGATCATCGGGGACGCCAACCTCTCCGAGATCTCCACCTACCTCAAGCTCGGCACCACGTCCCTCGTCCTCTCCATGATCGAGGACGCCTTCATCACCGTCGACCTCGCCGTCGACCAGCCCGTACGCACGCTCCACCACGTCTCCCACGACCCCGGGCTCCAGTACCTGATCACGCTGCGCAGCGGCCGGACACTCACCGCCGTGCAGCTCCAGATGGAGTACTTCGAGCTGGCCAGGAAGTACGTGGACGAGCGGTACGGCTCGGACGCCGACGAGCAGACCAAGGACGTGCTGACCCGCTGGGAGGACACGCTCAACCGGCTCGAGAACGACCCGATGAGCCTGGCCGGCGAGCTGGACTGGATCGCCAAGCGGGAGCTCATGGAGGGCTACCGCAAGCGCGACGGCCTGGACTGGGACGCCGCCCGGCTGCACCTGGTGGACCTCCAGTACGCGGACGTGCGGCCCGAGAAGGGCCTGTACAACCGTCTGGTGGCCCGTGGGCGCATGAAGCGCCTCCTGGACGAGGAGACGGTGGAACGGGCGGAGACGAGCCCTCCAGAGGACACCAGGGCCTATTTCCGCGGCCGCTGCCTGGAGCAGTACGCGGACGACGTGGCCGCCGCCTCCTGGGACTCGGTGATCTTCGACCTCCCGGGCCGGGACTCGCTCCAGCGCGTCCCGACCCTGGAGCCCCTCCGGGGTACCCGGAACCACGTCAAGGAGCTCCTGGACCGCTGCCGGACGGCCGAGGAACTGGTCCGCGTCCTTTCCGGCGGCTGAGGCGGCTGAAATGCCCGGGCACTGGGAATCATGAGACCAGTGCCCGGACGTTGCGGAAACTGCAGGGCCGATGTCAGTCCCGGCTTGTAGGGTCGGATCTTGTACAGACCCACACGAGCGGGCCGATTCGAGCGGGGTGAGGTTTATGGCGACCAAGGACACCGGCGGCGGACAGCAGAAGGCGACGCGTTCCACCGAGGAGGTCGAGGAGACCACGGCGGAGGCGAGCTCCGACCTCAAGGAACGCCAGGAGAAGCTGAGCGACGACGTGGACTCCGTCCTGGACGAGATCGACGACGTCCTCGAGGAGAACGCCGAGGACTTCGTTCGCTCCTTCGTGCAGAAGGGCGGCGAGTAGCCGCTCAGGCGCCCACCCGACCCTCCGTCCCCGGAGCCCCGGAAAGCCGCGGGTCCGGGGACGGATGACAGGCGCAGGCACGGGTAAGGTCCGTGCACAGCAAGCAAGATCGGCCCGTGCGTCCCACGGCGGGCCGTCGTTCCCATCGGAAGGAATCGCGTGGAAGCCAACCCTCGTAGTATCGGGCGTCTGCCGGCGGCCTTCCTGACGCCGGGCTCGTCCTCCTTCATGGACTTCCTCTCCGACCACTCGCCGGAGCTGCTCCCGGGCAACCGGAAGCTGCCCGAGGGGATCGTCGAGGCGCCGCACGGGACGACCATCGTCGCCGCGACGTTCCCCGGCGGCGTGGTGCTCGCCGGTGACCGGCGGGCGACCATGGGGAACATGATCGCGCAGCGGGACATCGAGAAGGTGTTCCCGGCCGACGAGTACTCCGCGGTCGGCATCGCCGGTACCGCGGGTCTCGCCGTGGAGATGGTGAAGCTGTTCCAGCTGGAGCTGGAGCATTTCGAGAAGGTGGAGGGCGCGACGCTCTCCCTGGAGGGCAAGGCGAACCGCCTGTCCACGATGATCCGCAGCAACCTGGGCATGGCCATGCAGGGCCTCGCCGTCGTGCCGCTCTTCGCGGGCTGGGACGAGGGCAAGGAGAAGGGCCGGATCTTCTCCTACGACGTCACCGGCGGCCGCTCCGAGGAGCACGGTTACGCCGCCACCGGCTCGGGCTCGATCTTCGCGCGCGGGTCGATGAAGAAGCTCTACCGGGACGACCTGACCGAGCAGCAGGCCACCACGCTCGTCGTCCAGGCGCTGTACGACGCGGCGGACGACGACTCGGCGACCGGCGGCCCGGACCTGGCCCGCAGGATCTTCCCGATCGTCACCGTCATCACCGACGAGGGCTTCCGCAGGCTCACGGAGGCGGAGTCCTCCGAGCTGGCCCGGTCGGTCACCGAGCGGCGTCTGGAGCAGCCCGACGGGCCGCGCGCCGCTCTGCTCTGACCGTTCGTCGACCCCTGTAGAAGCCCAGAAGAAAGGGACGGTAGCCGGTGTCCACGCCGTTCTATGTCTCACCTCAGCAGGCCATGGCCGACCGGGCCGAGTACGCCCGCAAGGGCATCGCCCGCGGCCGTAGCCTCGTCGTCCTCCAGTACGCCGACGGCATCGTCTTCGTCGGCGAGAACCCGTCCCGCGCGC
Source organism: Streptomyces sp. NPDC127114 (assembly GCF_042677525.1). Lineage (NCBI taxonomy): Bacteria > Bacillati > Actinomycetota > Actinomycetes > Kitasatosporales > Streptomycetaceae > Streptomyces > Streptomyces sp. NPDC127114. Next base: position 42,936 of record NZ_JBHXTJ010000034.1, on the reverse strand, counting down.
TGCACAAGTTCAGCGAGATCTACGACCGGATCGGCTTCGCCGCAGCCGGCAAGTACAACGAGTACGAGAACCTGCGGATCGGCGGCGTGCGCTACGCCGACCTGAGGGGTTACACCTACGACCGTGACGACGTCACGGCCCGTGGTCTGGCCAACGTGTACGCCCAGACGCTGGGCACGATCTTCTCCAGCGCGGGCGAGAAGCCGTACGAGGTGGAGCTGGTCGTCGCCGAGGTCGGCGCGGAGCCGGAGGGCGACCAGATCTACCGGCTGCCGCACGACGGGTCGATCGTGGACGAGCACGGCTCGGTCGCGGTCGGTGGCAACGCGGAGCAGATCAGTTCCTTCCTGGACCAGCGGCACCGCGACGGCATGTCCCTCGCCGAGGCGTTGAAGCTGGCCGTGCAGGCGCTGTCCCGGGACACCAACGGCAGTGAGCGGGAGATCCCCGCGGAGCGGCTCGAGGTGGCGGTCCTGGACCGCACGCGTCCGCAGCAGCGCAAGTTCAAGCGGATCGTCGGCCGGCAGCTGAAGCGGCTGCTCGAGGCGGACGACGCGGCCATGGCGAAGACGGACGACCCGTCGGACGAGGCCGCGGAGGAGTAGGCCGCGGCGGAGGATTCCGCCGTCAGGCGTTTCGGCCCTGGTCCGCTCCGGCGGGCCAGGGCCTTCGTCGTGCCCGGGTGCGGTCCGCCGTATGCGGGTGCGGTCCGTCGTACCCGGGTGTTCGTCGTATCCGGGTGCGGGTGCTCGCTGCCGGGTGCCTTCAGACGGCCGGAGCGGGGCCCGAGGAGCCGCGGACCACCAGTTCGACGGGGAGTTCGACCGGCTCGGGCCGTTCGCCGGCGAGGACGGCGTCGAGGGCGGCCATGCCCCGCCCGCCGAACTCCTCCGCGGGCAGTCGCACGGTGGTGAGTTCCGGCTCCAGTGCGGTGGCGAGCGCCATGTCGTCGAAGCCGGTGACGGAGAGGTCCTCGGGGACGCGCAGTCCGAGCCGGCGGGTGGCCTTGAGGACGCCGGCCGCGAGGATGTCGTCGTCGCAGATCACGGCGGTGGGGCGGGGGCCCGGGGCGGTGAGCGCCGCGGTGGCGGCCTGTGCCGCGTCGGCGACGTCGAGCGGGGCGCGGGCCGTGCGGAGCCCGGCGTGCGGCTCCGTTCCGTGCAGGGCCTCGGCGAGGGCGGCTGCGCGTACGTCGAAGGTCCAGGACGGGACGGCGGACGCCAGGTGCAGGAAGCGGCGATGACCGAGGCCGAGCAGGTGGCCGGTGACCCGGCGCATGCCGTCCGCGACGTCGAGGTTGACGTGCGCGGCGGCGGTGCGGTCGGCCGGGTCGCTGTCGAGCATGACGAGGGGCAGGTCGGTGCCCTGGAAGGCCTTGAGGGCGTCCGTGGCCATGGAGGAGGCGATGACGCCGTCCAGGGAGGCCGGTGCGGAGGCGAAGGGGTCCTTGGCGGGGCCGACGCCGTCGGGGGAGGGGTACAGGACGACGCCGAAGCCGTGCCGGGCGGCCTCGGCGGCGGCGCCGGTGTAGACGTGCGCGAAGAACTCGTTCGTGAGCGCGGGGACGACGAGGAGGGCGGTGCGGGTGCGGCCGAGGCGCAGGTTGCGGGCGGCGAGGTTGGGCCGGTAGGCGAGCGCCTGGGCCGCGGCGCGGACCGACTCGGCAGTGCGTTCCGAGACCCGGCCGCGCCATTTGCCGCCGAGGACGAGGGAGACCGTGGCCTGGGAGACTCCGGCCGCCCGGGCGACGTCCCGGCTGGTCGGCCGAGTGGCGGCGGGCTGTTCCGGCGTGTGCACTGGAGCCTCCGGGTGGGGAACGGGTGCGGTACGCGGGGTGGACCGCCGTGCTGCCGACATGGTACGTATGACCCAGGACGTTATACGTAAAACCTCGGGCGGATGCCCCGGGAGGGGAGCGATCATGGCCACCGAGGCCAGAGCGGGCAGCGGCTATCTGGACATCCTGCGCGCCCCGCACGCCGCGCGCCTGCTGACCGGCACCCTGGTCGGCCGGCTGCCCAACGGCACCGGCCCGGTCGCCATCACCGTGTTCACCCGCGCCGAGGGCGGCAGCTACAGCCTGGCCGGCGGCCTCATCGCCGCCTACGGCCTCGCCACAGCCGTCGGACAGCCGCTCCTGGGCCGCGCCGTCGACATGAAGGGGCAGCCCCGCGTCCAGCTCCCCGCCGCCGTCGTCTCCGCACTCGGCATGGCGGCCCTGGCCGTCACCGGCATCGGGAACCTGTTCCTCGCCTACGCCGCCGTCCTGGTCGCCGGGCTCTTCACGCCGCCGCTCGAAGGCGGGCTGCGGGCCCTGTGGCCGAGCGTCCTGGGGCGCGAGGACCGGGTCCACCGGGCGTACGCGCTGGACGCGGTCGCCCAGGAGGTCATGTTCACCGTCGGGCCGCTGCTGCTGACCCTGCTGGTGTCGCTCTGGTCGCCCGCCTCCGCGCTCCTCGTCATCAATCTGCTCGGCGTCCTGGGCGCCCTGTCGGTCGTCGTCTCCAAGCCGTCCCGCGCCTGGCGCTCGGCGCCCCGCGAGGCGCACTGGCTGGGCGCGCTCCGCTCACCGGGCCTCCTCGCGCTGCTGGCCTCGTTCTTCTTCGTCGGTCTCGCCCTCGGCTCCATCACCGTCGCCGCCGTCGCGTACGCGGACGACCGCGGCAACGAGGCGGTGTACGGCTGGCTGATGGCCGCCCTCGGCCTCGGTGCCCTCGTCGGCGGCGTGGCCTACGGCGCCCGCCAGTGGGCCGGTGCGCCCGAGCGGAGGCTGCGGGTCCTGGTGCTGCTGCTGGCGCTCGGCTACCTGCCGCTGCTGCTGGTGCCCGGCCCCGCCGCCATGACCGCGCTCGCCGCCCTCTCCGGGGTCTTCCTCGCGCCCGCCATCGCCTGCGCCTTCATCGTGGTCGACCGCCACGCGCCGCGGGGCACGGTGACGGAGGCCTTCTCCTGGCTCGTCACCACCTTCGGCGTGGGCGCCGCGCTGGGCTCCGCGGTCTCCGGGCCGGCCGTCGAACTCGCCGGGACCCCGGCCGGTTTCGCCGTCGCCGGCGTCGGCGGGCTCATCGCCTTCCTCGTCCTCCTCGCCACCGGTCGTGTGCTCGGGCCGCCCGCGGGGGCGCGACACGCCGTGAGCGGGGGCGCCGCGGGCGACGGGGCCGGGGCCGGGGCGGCCGAAAAGAACGCGCACTCATCGGAAAATGATCGAAACGGGGCCGTCGAACCCGGTTTCAGCTCAGGTCTTCAGGCGTAATGTTCAGACATGGACCGCCGCATTTTCGGGCTGGAGAACGAGTACGGCGTCACGTGCACGTTCAGGGGACAGCGCCGACTGTCTCCTGACGAAGTGGCGCGCTACCTCTTCCGCCGTGTCGTGTCATGGGGCCGCAGCAGCAATGTCTTCCTGCGGAACGGCGCCCGCCTGTACCTGGACGTGGGTTCGCATCCGGAATACGCAACTCCCGAATGCGACAACGTGGTCGAACTGGTCACCCACGACAAGGCGGGCGAGCGCATTCTCGAAGGACTCCTCGTCGACGCGGAACGCCGCCTGCACGAGGAGGGAATCGCGGGCGACGTCTATCTCTTCAAGAACAACACCGACTCCGCCGGAAACTCCTACGGTTGCCACGAGAACTATCTGGTGGCCCGCCACGGGGAGTTCTCCCGGCTCGCGGACATCCTCATTCCGTTCCTCGTCACCCGTCAGCTCATCTGCGGTGCCGGAAAGGTGCTGCAGACCCCGCGCGGCGCCGTGTACTGCGTCTCCCAGCGCGCCGAGCACATCTGGGAGGGCGTCAGCTCCGCCACCACGCGCTCGCGTCCCATCATCAACACCCGCGACGAGCCGCACGCGGACGCCGAGCGCTACCGTCGGCTCCACGTCATCGTCGGCGACTCCAACATGTCCGAGACGACCATGCTGCTGAAGGTCGGCGCCACCGACCTCGTGCTGCGCATGATCGAGGCGGGCACCGTGATGCGCGACCTCACGCTGGAGAACCCGATCCGGGCCATCCGCGAGGTCAGCCACGACATCACCGGCCAGCGCAAGGTCCGCCTCGCCAGCGGCCGGGAGGCCTCCGCCCTGGAGGTCCAGCGGGAGTACTACGAGAAGGCCGCCGACTTCGTCGACCGCCGTGGCATCCGCAGCGGCACCGTCGCGCAGGTCCTCGAACTGTGGGGCCGTACGCTCGACGCCATCGAGCAGGAGCAGCTCGACCGCATCGAGACCGAGATCGACTGGGTCATGAAGTACAAGCTCCTGGAGCGGTACCGGGCGAAGCACAACATGACCATGTCGCACCCGCGGGTCGCCCAGATAGACCTCGCGTACCACGACATCCACCGCCGCCGCGGCCTGTACTACCTGCTCCAGAAGAACGGCCAGGCGGCGCGGGTCTGCAACGACGTGAAGATCTTCGAGGGCAAGTCGGTGCCCCCGCAGACCACGCGGGCCCGGCTCCGCGGCGACTTCATCCGCCGTGCCCAGGAGCAGCGCCGGGACTTCACCGTCGACTGGGTCCACCTCAAGCTCAACGACCAGGCACAGCGCACCGTGTTGTGCAAGGACCCGTTCCGTTCGGTCGACGACCGGGTGGAAAAGCTGATCGCCGGAATGTAGGACCGGCACAGTTCCGCAGGCGGTCGCACCTCGGCCCCGCACGTTTCACGTGCGGGGCCGACGGCATCACAGGACGGTCCCCTAGAGTGTCCGGACAACTACTGTGCCGTCTGAGATCTGAGGAACTAGTGCGCCGACTTGCCGGCCTGCTCGTCGTCCCGCTTCTGCTGCTCACCACAGCGGCATGCGGCAGCGACGACAAGGGCTCCGATTCCGGTTCGATGAAGAACGGGCTTCCCGCCATCACCGCGGGGGAGAAGTTCGGGGAGAAGCCGACCCTCTCCAAGGGCGTGGGCGACCCGCCGAAGGCCCTCAAGGTCAACGTCATCAGCGAGGGCGACGGCGCGGTCACCAAGAAGGGCGACGCGCTCTCGGTGAACTACCTGGGTCAGGAGTGGGACGAGACCACCCCCTTCGACAACAGCTTCGACCGGAAGCAGCCCTTCTCGCTGACCCTCGGTGAGGGCCAGGTCATCCAGGGCTGGGAGAAGGGCCTGGAGGGCCAGAAGGTCGGCAGCCGCGTCGAGATCGGCATCCCGCCGGAGCTCGGTTACGGTGCCCAGGGCCAGGGCGACATCAAGGGCAACGCGACCCTGGTGTTCGTGGTCGACATCCTGAAGGCCGTCACCATCCCGAAGTCCGCCAGTGGCACCGAGGTGGCCCAGGACAACAAGGACCTGCCCAAGGTCGGCACCAACACCGACGGCAAGCAGCCGTCCCTGACCGTGCCCAAGGTCGACCCGCCGACGAAGCTGGTCTCCAACTACGTCCTCGAGTCCAAGGGCGAGACCGTCGCCGCCACGGACACGGTCGTCGTGAACTACGTCGCCGCCCTGTGGAAGGACGGCAAGGTCTTCGACTCGACGTACACGCAGGGCAAGCCCGCCAACTTCCCGCTCGCCCAGCTGACCCTGAAGGGCCTCAAGGACGGCCTCGTCGGCAAGAAGGTCGGCAGCCGCGTCCTGATCGTCGCCCCGCCGTCCGAGGCCTTCGGCGACAAGGAGCAGCAGGGCATCCCGAAGAACTCCACGCTCGTCTTCGCCGTCGACATCCTGGCGAAGGTGTAAGACTGTCCAGGTCGCACAGATCATCGTCTGTGCGGTTCGTAGTTCTTCTGAGGAGCGCACTGCAGTGAACATCGAGAAGCCCGAGGTCGACTTCCCGGGCGGCGAGCCGCCGGCCGACCTGGAGATCAAGGACATCTGGCTGGGTGACGGTCCGGTCGCCGAGGCCGGCGACCTGGTCGACGTCCACTACGTGGGTGTGCTGTTCGAGTCCGGCGAGGAGTTCGACGCCTCCTGGAACCGCGGTAACCCGCTCCAGTTCCAGCTCGGTGTCGGCATGGTCATCCAGGGCTGGGACCGCGGCGTCCAGGGCATGAAGGTCGGCGGCCGCCGCCAGCTGATCATCCCCGCGCACCTGGCCTACGGTGACCGTGGCGCCGGCGCCAAGATCGGCCCCGGCGACACGCTGATCTTCGTCTGCGACCTGGTGGACGTGAAGAAGGGCTGATCCGGCCCCGTCGTACGGCTTCGAGGGCCCCCGCCTCCCCGGCGGGGGCCCTCGGTCGTGTCCGGCCGGGGCACTCGGCCCTTGCCCCGTCCCGGCCCGGCTTTTGTCCGGACACCCCGGGGCGGTACGGTCGGACGTCCGAGAAGTCAATCCGGCAGAAGAGGGTGCGGGGCGTCGATGGCGATTGCCAAGGCCGAGCGGCTGATGAATCTTGCGCTGTGCCTGCTCGGAACCCGCCGTCCGCTGAGCAAGCGGGAGCTCCGCGGCTCCATCGAGGCATACGTCGAGGCCTTCGGGCCGGGCATGGGTGCGGCCTTCGGGCCGGGCAACGGCCCGGCGGCCGGCGACGACGCCTTCAACCGGATGTTCGAGCGCGACAAGGATGATCTGCGCGAGCTCGGCCTGGTGATCGAGACCGTCGAGAACCTCGACGGCGAGATCGGCTACCTCGCCCGCCGGGACTCCAACCGGCTGCCTCCGATCACCCTCGACGCCGAGGAGGCCGCGGCCCTCGGCCTCGCCGCCAAGGTCTGGCAGCAGGCGCGGCTCGCCGGGGCCGCGAGCGGTGCCCTGCAGAAGCTGCGCGCCGCCGGGATGCCGGAGGCGGAGGACTCGTACGACTCCCAGCACAGCGCCCTGGAACCGCGCATCCCGGTGCACGAGGCCGCCTTCGAGCCGCTGATGCTGGCCTGCCGCGACCGCCGGCCGGTCGTCTTCGACTACCGCAAGGCCACCGCCGCCCGCCCCGAGACCCGGCACGTCGAGCCGTGGACGCTGGAGTGCTGGCGCGGCCACTGGTACCTCGCGGGCTGGGACCGGGACCGCGGCGCCGAGCGGGTCTTCCGGCTCTCCCGCATCACCGGCAAGGTGCGCTCCCGGGCCGGCGCCTTCACCGCGCCCGTGCCCGACGTCGTCACCGTCCGCGAGACCGTCGAGAGCTGGGCGGGCGAGACCGCCACGCGCTCCGCCCGGATCCGGCTGCGGGCCGGCTGCGGCTACCCGCTGCGGGCCCGCGCGCTGTCCGTGACCGAGGGCGCGGACGGCTGGGACGAGCTGGAGATCCCGTACGGGCACGGCCTCGACGCCTGGCTCGTGGAGTTCGGGCCGGACGTGGTCGTCCTGGAGCCCGCGGACCTGCGGGCCGACGTGGTGGAGCGGCTGCGCGCCGTCGCCAAGGGCTGAGGGGGAAGGAACGACCATGGCCGCCAACGCCATCGACCAGACGAGGCGCATGCTCTCCCTCGTCACGTATCTCCGGGAGCGCCCGGGCGCGCACGTCGCCGACGTCGCCCGCGCCTTCGGGATCACCGAGGACGAGCTGATCTCGGACCTGGACGTGCTGCCGATGTGCGGCACCAGCTTCCGGGGCGGCGACCTCCTCGACATCGACACCGACGGCGACCGGATCTGGTGGCACAACCCCGACGACGTCGCCGCCCCGCTGCGGCTCGCCGCCGACGAGGCCACCGCCCTGCTCGTGGCGGCGCGCGCGGTGGCGACCCTGCCCGGCCTGCGCGAGGGCGACCGCGAGGCGCTGCTGCGCGCCACCGCGAAGCTGGAGGCCGCGGCGGGCGAGGCGGCCGGCGCCAGCTCCCGGCTCTCGGTGACCTTCGAGTCCGAGGGCGGGGTCTTCGCCGAGGTCGACCGGGCCATCTCCGAGCGGCGCCGGCTGTGGCTGCGCTACTACTCGCCCGCGCGGGACGAGCTGACCGAGCGCGAGGTGGACCCGATCCGCCTCTTCGCCGTCGGCCACACCTACATGGAGGCGTGGTGCAGGCTCTCCGAGGCGCGCCGCACCTTCCGGCTCGACCGGGTCGCCGAGATCCGGATCCTGGACGACCACGCCGCGCCGCCGGAGATCGAGCTGCGGGACCTGTCGGAGGGGCTGGTGCAGCCGTCCGCCGAGGACCCCGAGGTCGTGGTGGAGGTCGGGCCCGGCGGCCGCTGGGTCGCCGAGTACTACCCGCACGACCGGGCCGACGAGCTGCCCGACGGCGGCCTGCGGATCACGCTGCGCACCCCGTCACCGGCCTCGCTGCGCCGGCTGGCGCTGCGGCTCGGCAGCGACGGGCGGATCGTCGCCCCGCAGGAGCTCGCGGACAGCGCCCGGGAGGCCGCCGTGGCGGCGCTGGCCGCGTACGAGGGCTGAACAGCAGGGGGGAACGTGACGTTCCGGGGGGACCGGACGCTGTTCCCGGTGGGACCGTACCCGTACCGCAGTGGGGAGAGTTGAGGGAAATGTCCGCGATGTCCGCCCTTACGGCGCCGGTCGCCCCGGTCACCTTCAAGGCCGCCTGCCCCGACTGCCGCGCCCGCTTCGAGCTTTCCGCGGGCGCCCTGCGGCTCGCCATCGGCGCGAGCCGCCGCACCACCTTCTACTCCTTCACCTGCCCCGAGTGCGGCAGCGCGGTCCGCAAGCCGGCCGGTGAGCGGATCGTCGAGCTCCTCACCGGTGGCGGCGTGAACACCCTGCGACTGCACACCACCGGCTGACGGGCCGCCGCGCCCGCGGCCACCGGCCACACCGCCCGCGGCCCGGCCGCCGGCAACGTCTAGGCTCGGCACATGTTCTGGCCCATGCTCGCCATCGCCCTCGGCTTCCTCGGCATCGCCGTCCTCGGCGTCCTCGGCATCAAGGTGTTCCTGGAGGCCCAGCGTCTCGGCCGTCAAGTGGCCCGCACCACACAGCGCATCCAGCAGGCCGCCGAGGACCTCGAGAAGGCGGCCGTCGGTCTGGCGCGAACGGGCGAGACGCTGCGCTGAATTCGCCCCGCACGCTGCACGGACGGCCGCCCGCGCCCACGTCCGGTACGCAATCCGGAGTATGCAAGGGCATTGCCGCCCGTTTACTCCTGCGGGTTACGATCGCTAGCAGCGCGGTGGCCGGACGCATGTCCGACCGGCCGGGCACGCACTCCAATGTCGCCTCGGTGAAGAAGGTAAACAGCTATGGGTAGGCTCGGCCCCACCGAGATCATTCTGATCCTCGTCGTGATCATCCTGCTGTTCGGCGCCAAGAAGCTCCCGGACATGGCGCGTTCGCTGGGCAAGTCCGCCCGCATCCTCAAGAGCGAGGCCAAGGCGATGAAGAGCGACGACCAGCAGAGCGCCCCCGCCGACCCGCCGCACCCCGCGCCTCAGGACCAGGCCGCGCCGCGCACCATCCAGGCCGCGCCCGGCGACGTGACCAGCTCGCGTCCCGTGACCGAGCCCACCGACACCACCAAGCGCTGACCCGGTCCGCCGCGGCCGCCGCCGGGGGCGGCGGCCGCCGCACGAGATGAGGACGTGGGTTGCTCAAGTCTGCCCGCAAGCAGGAGAAGGATCCCGAGGGCCGGATGCCCCTCGTGGAGCACCTGCGTGAACTTCGCAACCGCCTGGCGAAGGGCCTGCTGGCCATCGCGGCGGTGACCGTCGTCGCCCTCGTGTACAGCGAGGACCTGATGGTGTTCCTGACGAAGTCGGTACCCAAGTGCCCCGAGGGAACGATGGGCGACGGAGGCAACTGTGCCGTCGTCTCCTTCAACACGCTGATCGCGCCCTTCAGCACGACCATCCAGGTCAGCCTCGTGACCGGCCTCGTCGTCGCGAGCCCGGTCTGGCTGTACCAGCTCTGGGCCTTCATCGCGCCCGGACTGCACAAGCACGAGAAGAAGTACACGTACGCCTTCGTCGGCGCCGCGGTCCCGCTCTTCTCGGCCGGCGCCTACCTCGCGTACCTCATCCTTCCCATCAGCGTGAAGGTGCTCATCAGCCTCACGCCCGAGGGCTCCGCCAACATCCTCTCGCTGGCCGACGTCCTCGACTTCACCCTGCGCATGGTGCTGGTCTTCGGCCTCGCCTTCGAGCTTCCGCTCGTCCTGGTGATGCTGAACCTCACCGGAGTGCTCAGCGGGAAGCGCATGGCCCGCTGGTGGCGCGGCGTGATCATGGGCGTCTTCGTCTTCGGCGCCGTCATCACGCCGACGACCGACCCCGTCGGCATGCTCGCCCTGGCCGGCCCGATCACCCTCCTCTACCTGGCGGCGGTCGGCTTCTCGCTCCTCAACGACAAGCGGCGCAGCCGCAACAACCCCGACGCCGAGCTCGGCGACGACGAGGCCTCGCGGCTCGACCTGACGCCCGAGGCCGTCGGCGAGGTCGAGACCGTCAGCGCCGCCCGGGCCCTGCCCGAGCAGGCCACCGGGGAGTCGGAAGGCGCCAGGTCGCACCGGCTGAACGGGTACGACGACATCACCTGACCCGTCACGTGCTCCGCCAGGTCCCTCCGGACGCCGTCCGGGGGGACCTGCGCGTTCCCGCCCCCTCCCGCAGCGCCTCGATAAAGATCGCGTCACTGTCAGAGGGGGCGGGTAGGCTCGACAACAAGATGACAGAGGACCTCACACCAGCCGAAGCGTACGCAGCTGCCCGCGCCCGCAACGCGGAGCAGGCCACCGCGCTGGCTCCCTTCCGCGAGATGTACGACTTCGGTCTCGACCCGTTCCAGATCGAGGCATGCCAGGCTCTCGAAGCGGGCAAGGGCGTGCTCGTCGCCGCACCCACGGGCTCCGGCAAGACCATCGTCGGCGAGTTCGCCGTCCACCTCGCCCTCCGGCAGGGCCGCAAGTGCTTCTACACCACGCCCATCAAGGCGCTCTCCAACCAGAAGTACGCCGACCTCGTGAAGCGGTACGGGCACGAGAAGGTCGGCCTGCTCACCGGCGACAACAGCGTCAACGGTGACGCCCCGATCGTCGTCATGACCACCGAGGTCCTCCGCAACATGCTCTACGCGGGGTCGCAGGCACTGTCCGGCCTCGGCTACGTCGTCATGGACGAGGTCCACTACCTCTCGGACCGCTTCCGCGGCGCCGTCTGGGAGGAAGTGATCATCCACCTCCCCGAATCGGTGACCCTGGTGTCACTCTCCGCGACCGTGTCGAACGCCGAGGAGTTCGGCGACTGGCTCGACACCGTCCGCGGCGACACCGAGGTGATCGTCTCCGAGAGCCGCCCCGTGCCGCTGTGGCAGCACGTCCTGGCCGGCCGCCGGATGTACGACCTCTTCGAGGAGGAGACCGACCACGGCGGCCGCGGCGCCTCCCGCCGCGAGGTCAACCCCGACCTGCTGCGCCTGGCCCGCACCGAGAACTCGCGCACGTACAACCCGCGCGACCGGCGCCGCGGCAAGATGGTCCGCGAGGCCGACCGCGAGCGCGAGCGCCGCCAGCGCTCCCGCATCTGGACGCCCGGCCGGCCCGAGGTCATCGAGCGCCTCGACGCCGAGGGCCTGCTGCCCGCGATCACCTTCATCTTCAGCCGCGCCGGCTGCGAGTCCGCCGTCCAGCAGTGCCTCTACGCGGGACTCCGGCTCAACGACGACGAGGGCCGTGCCCGCGTCCGCGAGATCGTCGAGGAGCGCACCGCCGCCATCCCCACCGAGGACCTGCACGTCCTCGGCTACTACGAGTGGCTGGAAGCCCTGGAGCGCGGCATCGCCGCCCACCACGCCGGCATGCTCCCCACCTTCAAGGAGGTCGTCGAGGAGCTGTTCGTCCGCGGCCTCGTCAAGGCCGTCTTCGCCACCGAGACCCTCGCGCTCGGCATCAACATGCCGGCCCGTTCCGTGGTCCTGGAGAAGCTCGTCAAGTGGAACGGCGAGCAGCACGCCGACATCACGCCCGGCGAGTACACCCAGCTCACCGGCCGGGCCGGACGCCGCGGCATCGACGTCGAGGGCCACGCGGTCGTGCTGTGGCAGCGCGGCATGGACCCCGGCCACCTGGCCGGACTCGCCGGCACGCGGACGTATCCGCTGCGCTCCAGCTTCAAGCCCTCGTACAACATGGCGGTCAACCTGGTCGACCAGTTCGGCCGGCACCGCTCGCGCGAACTCCTCGAGACCTCCTTCGCCCAGTTCCAGGCCGACCGCTCGGTCGTCGGGATCTCCCGGCAGGTCCAGCGGAACGAGGAGGGCCTGACGGGCTACCGGGAGGGCATGACCTGCCACCTCGGCGACTTCGAGGAATACGCGCGGCTCCGCCGCGAGCTCAAGGACCGCGAGACCGAGCTGGCCCGGCAGGGCGTGGCGCAGCGCCGCGCCCAGGCCGCCGCGTCCCTGGAGCGGCTCAAGCCCGGCGACGTCATCCACGTGCCGACGGGCAAGTTCGCCGGCCTCGCGCTCGTCCTCGACCCGGGCGTCCCCGCGGGCCGTACCAACGGGCACCGCGGCTTCGAGCACCACGACGGGCCGCGTCCGCTGGTCCTGACCGCCGAGCGGCAGGTCAAGCGGCTCGCCTCCATCGACTTCCCGGTGCCGGTCGAACCGCTGGAGCGGATGCGCATCCCGCGTTCCTTCAACCCGCGCTCCCCGCAGTCCCGCCGCGACCTCGCGTCGGCGCTGCGCAGCAAGGCCGGGCACATCAACCCGGAGCGGCACCGCAGGCAGCGCTCGGCCGCCGCCGACGACCGCGAGATCGCGCGGCTGCGCACCGAGATCCGGGCCCATCCCTGTCACGGCTGCGACGAGCGCGAGGACCACGCCCGCTGGGCCGAGCGCTACCACCGGCTGCAGCGCGACACCAAGCAGCTGGAGCGGCGGATCGAGGGCCGCACCAACACCATCGCCCGCACCTTCGACCGCATCGTCGCGCTTCTCACCGAGCTCGACTACCTGCGCGGTGACGAGGTCACCGACAACGGCAAGCGGCTCGCCCGGCTCTACGGCGAACTCGACCTGCTCGCCAGCGAGTGCCTGCGCGAAGGCGTGTGGGAGGGGCTCAACCCGGCCGAGCTGGCGGCGTGCGTCTCCGCGCTCGTCTTCGAGGCCCGGCAGTCCGACGACGCCGTCGCGCCGAAGCTGCCGACCGGGAAGGCGAAGGCCGCGCTCGGCGAGATGGTGCGGATCTGGGGCCGGCTCGACGCGCTGGAGGAGGAGTTCAGGCTCCACCAGACGGAGGGCGTCGGCCAGCGCGAGCCGGACCTGGGCTTCGCCTGGGCCGCCTACCAGTGGGCCTCCGACAAGGGGCTCGACGAGGTGCTGCGCGAGGCCGAGATGCCCGCGGGCGACTTCGTGCGCTGGTGCAAGCAGGTCATCGACGTGCTCGGGCAGATCGCGGCGGCCGCTCCGAAGGAGAACAGCACGGTCGCCAAGAACGCCCGCAAGGCCGTGGATTCGCTGCTCAGGGGAGTCGTCGCCTACAGCTCGGTCGGCTGAGCGGACAGGAGCCGACAGGAGTCGACGGGAGTTGATGGGTGCTGACAGGCGTCGATGGGCTGACAGGCGCTGAAAGGCGTTGACCGTGGCGTGACGGTGGGTGTGACGGTGAACTGACAAGGGTTTTCCACAGGGGTGGCGGAGTGTCGGTTCCTTCCGCTTCCATGAACTCGTACAGCAGAACGAGATCGTGAAGCAATTCCGCAGGGGGGAACCGCACTTGACCACGCACGCCGGTCCGTCCGCCGTCGCCGGCGCGACCGCGGACGGACGGAAGACCGTCCCGGGCCCCCGGGGCGTCCCTTTCCTCGGGAACCTGCCGGAGTTCGGCAAGGACCCCCTGGCCTTCTTCGAACGGCTGCGGGAGCGCGGGGACTTCGTCCGCTGGCGCTTCGGCCGCACCAACTCCCTGTTCATCGCCCATCCCGAGGCCATCGGCGAACTCCTCACCGAGGTCGAGCGGACCTTCGACCAGCCCGACCTGGGCATCGCCTTCCGCACGCTGCTCGGTGAGGGTGTCGTCGTCTCCAAGGGTGCCGACTGGCGGCGCAAGCGCTCCCTCGTGCAGCCCTCGGTGCGGCCCCGTCAGGTCAAGTCCTACGCCGCGACGATGGCCGAGTGCGCGGTGGACCTCGCCGGGCGCTGGACCGACGGGCAGCGGGTCGACATCAAGAAGGAGATGGCCGCTCTCACCCAGCTCATCGCCGTCCGCACCATCTTCGGCGTCGACACCGCCGCCGACGCCGAGGCGATCGGCCGTGCCATGGACGTCGCCCAGAAGGAGATCGGCGCCGAGTTCAGCGGCATCGGGGCGATACTGCCCGACTGGCTGCCCACTCCCGGCCGGGCCCGCATCAAGCGGGCGACCGCCGTCATCGACGCCGAGGTCGCCCGGGTCGTCGCCCGCCACCGCGACGGCGACACCGAGCGCCCCGACCTGCTCAGCCGGCTGCTCGCCGCGCAGGACGAGACCGGTGCCCACCTCTCCGACCGGGAGATCCGCGACGAGACCGTCACGCTCTACATCGGCGGGCACGAGACCACCAGCTCCACCCTCGTCTGGGCCTGGTATCTCCTCTCCCGCAACCCGCGCGTGGCCGAGGCCCTGGGCGCGGAGCTCGACCGGGTGCTCGGCGACCGCGAGCCGGGCTTCGACGACTACGCCGAACTCGCCTACGCCCAGGCCGTGGTGAAGGAGACCCTGCGGCTCTACCCGACGATCTGGCTGCTCACCGGCATAGCGAAGGAGGGCGCCATGCTCGGCGGCGCCCCGGTTCCGCCCGGCACGCGGGTCTGGAGCAGCCAGTGGGCCACCCACCGCGACGCCCGCTGGTACCGGGACCCGCTGGAGTTCCGCCCCGAGCGCTGGCTGACACCGGGGGAGGGCGAGGAGGCGGAGGAGATACCCGAATACGCCTGGTACCCCTTCGGCGGCGGGCCCCGCGTCTGCCTCGGCACGCGTTTCGCCATGGTGGAGGCGGTCCTGATCCTGGCTGTCCTGGCCCGCCGCTTCCGGCTGGACGTCACCGCCGAGGACATCCGCCCGGTGCCGGGGCTCACCCTCCAGCCGGACCGGGACGTGCTGGCGACGGTGCGGTCGCGCGGGGGCCGGCCGGAAGGGGCCTGAGCACGGGCCCGGTTCAGGCCTGGTGAGGGACCTGCTGGGAGTCCTGTCGGGCCAGGGCCCGGGCCAGGGCGCGCAGGTCTTCGGCGCGCAGGACGCGGTCGCCGAAGCCCGGCAGGGGGACGTGCAGGGCTTCGGCCCAGCGGGGCGGGACGGCGTCCGGTCCGTACACCGCGCCGGCGAGCATGCCGGTGACGGCGGCGACGGTGTCCGTGTCGCCGCCGAGGTCGACGGCGGCGGCGAGGGCCTGTTCGAACGAGGTGGTGCTGCGCAGGGCCCACAGGGCGGAGCCGAGGCAGGGCCAGACGGCGCCGTTGAACTCGGTGGCGTCCTCGGGCCGCCAGTCGGGGGCGAGGACGGTCGCCCACCGTTCCCGGTGGGCTTCCGCGACGTCGCCGAGCACGTCGGGTACGGCCGCGAGCGGATCCTCGCCGAGGAGGGCGACGCGGACCAGTTCGTGGAGCACCGCCGTGCCCTCCCAGGCGGCGGCGTCCCCGTGGGTCAGGGCGGCGATCCGTCGGGCCGCGTCCATGGTGGCGGTGCGGCCGGTGGAGGCGAAGCGGACGGCCGATGTGGCGGCCCGCATCAGTGAACCGTTGCCGGCAGCACGGCCGTTGAGCTGGAAGTGCAGGGCTGCGGCGATGTCCCAGGGATCGCCGCCGAGGAGCACGGCCTCCGTCTGCAGGCCGATGTCCTTGGGCTCGGCGGCTGCCCAGCGACGGAAGCGGTCGAACATGTCCGGCAGATCGAGTCCGCCGCGTTCGAGGAGCGACTCCCCGACGAGCACGGCCATCTGCGTGTCGTCCGTGGCTTCCCCGGGGTCCCAGCCGCCGCCCCCGCACATCTCACCGGTGCCGTCGGGGAAGCGCTCCCGGAACACGCCGGGAAGTCCGAACTCGAAGGGCGCGCCGAGCGCGTCCCCGACGGCGGATCCCAGTACGGCGCCGACGGCCCGGTCCTCGTGTCGCATGCGGCGAGGCTACAGGCGGGCGGTCTGGGCCGGGTGGGCGGAGGCGGAGCGGTCGGGGCGCTCCGTGCGGGACCGGCGGGCTGCCCGGATCGGGAGGAAGAGGAGGAGGGCGAAGGGGGAGAGGAGGATCGTGAGGACGAGGAGCGGGCCCATGAGGAAGGGCGAGAGGCCGAGGCGGCGGCCCTCGCGGTAGATCCACTGCCCGAGGAGCAGGTCCCAGGCGATGATCTGGGCCCAGACCGCACTCGCGCCGTTGGCGAGCACGGTGAGGTCGCGGAAGGCGTCGATGTCCGGGCTGCTGACCGCCGTCCAGAGCTCCGGGAGGACCGGGGCCACGAGGACCAGGTAGAGCGCGAGGACCGGGAGCACGGTCAGCGGCGAGGCGGCCACGCGGTCCGTGATGCTCCGGCCCGGCGCGAAGATCATCAGCAGCCAGACGGGCGCCGCGAGGAAGAAGGTGAGTTCGAAGAGGAAGCCGGTCATGCGGCGAGTTCCTGACGGTCGGCCGATACGGAGGTCTGCGGGAGGCGGAGCGCCAGCGCGGTGGCCGCGACGGTGAGGACGGCGAGGGCGCCGGCCGCGGCGAGCGTGAGGGCGTCGGGCGAGAGCAGCGGCTGGCCGCGCAGGGCCTGCCAGGTGACCAGGGCGAAGGTGCCGGCGTAGGCGCCCGAGGCGACGAGCGTCAGCCGGAGCCGGACCCGGTCGTCGGCGAGCCGGGCGAAGCGCGGCGCGAGGGCGGCGAGGAGCAGCAGGAGCAGCGGGACCAGCTGGAGCGCGTGCATCCCGAAGAAGTGGGCGATGCGCAGGTCACCACCGGTGGTGGACCAGCCGATGAGCGGGATGCCGGGGCCGCCGTCGGGGACGCCCACGCTGTGCGCGCCGGTGACCGGCGGGTCCTCCTGGGCGAGCTGCTCCGGCGTCGGCCGGACCATGAGGAAGCCGACCGCGGCGCCGGCCAGGGCGATGAGCGAGGAGAGACGTACGGCCCAGGCGGTGGCGCGGTCCAGGATGCGGGCGCGCAGAAGCAGCACGGCGATCACGAGTGCGGCCAGCCAGAGCACGACGACCGTCATGCCCATGAGCTGGAAGACCGCCGCGTCGAAGGCCGTCCCGACGTTGAAGTGGCTCTGCGTGCCGCGCACCACCTGGCCGGTGATGAGGACCATCTCGACGGCGCTGGCCGCCGCGAGCACGGTCCCGGCCCACCAGCCGACCCGCCGGGCGCGGGCCCCGGGCAGCAGGGAGAGCATCCAGGCGAGCGTGAGCGCGTACGCCACGAACGAGACGGAGAACTTGAACGGCTTGGCCCAGATGGGCACGCCGAGCAGCATCCGGTCGTCCAGCACGAGTCCGCCGGCCGAGACCAGGGCGAGCAGGACCATCGAGCCCGTGAACCAGACCAGGGGCCGGTGCAGGGTGCGGAGCCGCAGCTGGGGTGCCGATGAGGTTGAGGACATGAGGATCCCCCCGTGGGATGGAATAGATAGTGGCACTTGCCGCTATCTGATAGCTCCACTATCTATGATGAGGGGCGGGTCGGCAAGGCCATAGCGCGACCGGAAAGGTGAACACGCGGTGCGAATCGGAGAGTTGAGCCGGAGGACCGGGGTGTCCGTGGCGACGATCAAGTACTACGTACGGGAAGGACTGCTGCCTGCCGGGCAGCTCACGAGTCCGAACCAGGCCTCGTACGAGGAGTCGCACGTCCGGCGGCTGCGCCTGATCCGAGCGATGATCGACGTCGGCGGACTGTCCGTAGCCGCCGTCCGCGAGGTCGTCGCCGCGGTCGACGACCCGGACCGCCCGCTGCACGAGATGCTCGGCGCCGCCGCCGACAACGTGGTGCCGCGCTACGAGGGCGCGGGCGACGAGCCGGGCGAGGCCCTCGTGGCCGCCCGCGCCACGGTCGCCGACCTGATCGCCCGCCGGGGCTGGCTCTCCCACCGCGACGCCCCGGCCGGAGAGGCCCTCGCGGTCGCCATCGCCGCCCTGGAGAACGTCGGCCACGGCGGATTCTCCGAGGCGGTCCTCGAGGAGTACGCGGACGCGGCGGAACGCGTGGCCCGGGTGGACGTCGACTACGTGGCCAAGAACGTCGCCCGCGAGGAACTCGTCGAGAGCGTGGTGGTCGGCACGGTCATCGGCGACGCGGTCTTCGCGGCCCTCCGCCGCCTCGCCCACATCGAGGCCTCGCGCCGCGTCTTCGGCATCGAGCGCTAGCTCTTTCAGGGCGGGAACCTGGGCCGGCGCCCCACCGGGCGCCCCGCCGGGCGCCGTCGTCGGGCGGCCCCGCCCGGCGGGCCGCCTTGGAGAGGGTGCGGCTCCGGTCGGGTGAATTACGGGTGGGGGCCCGGCGCGCGCGGGTGCCGACGCGTCCGCAGAAACGATCGGGCTCTGGTACGACGGGCGCGTTCCGACACGACCGAAGGGAACTCGCCCATGCCTCCCACGACCCTCGACGCACCGGAGCCGGGGACGCCCCCGCGGCCGAGACCGAGCCGTCGGCGCGGTTTCGCGGCGCTGCTCACCGGTGTCCTGCTGGCCGCCGTCCTCCCTCTGGCCGCCGGGGCCCCGCAGGCCCGGGCCGCCGTGGGCATCGACGAGTACCCCGTGACCAACCCCAGTACCCCCGTCGGCATCACCACCGGGCCGGACGGCAACCTGTGGTTCACCGAGGCGGTCGGTAACAAGATCGGCCGGATGAGCCCGACGGGCACCCTCATCGCCGAGTACCCCCTGCCCTTCGAGTTCAGCACCCCGCACGACATCACCACCGGTCCGGACGGGAACGTCTGGTTCACCATGCAGCACTGGGACTCCCGGGTCGGGAAGATCGACATGAACGGCACGGTCACCGAGTACCCGCTGCCCGAGCAGTTCGTCGAACCCACCGGCATCACCGCGGGCCCGGACGGGGCCCTGTGGTTCACCGAGCAGAACGCCGGCCGGATCGCACGCATCACCACCGCCGGCGCCCTCACCGAGTTCCCGCTGCCCACCGGCTCCGGCCAGCCGTCCTCCATCACCACCGGACCTGACGGCAACCTGTGGTTCACCGAGATCGGCGCCGACCGCATCGGCCGCATGACCCCGTCCGGCACCGTCACCGAGTTCCCGGTCCCCGGCGGCGGCGGTCCGGCCGACATCACCACGGGACCCGACGGGAACCTCTGGTTCACCGTGTTCGGCGGCAACCGGATCGGCCGGATCACGCCGTCCGGCGCGATCACCCAGTTCGACCTGCCGCCGAGCGAACTCGCGCCGCAGCCCCAGGACATCACCGCCGGGCCGGACGACAGCCTGTGGTTCACCGAGCTCAACAACGGGAAGATCGGGCGGATCAGCACGTCCGGCGTCATCGCCGAGTTCCCGCTGCCCTCTTCGGAGTCCGCCCCCTGGGGCATCACCAAGGGCCCGAACGACGACATCTGGTTCGCCGAGGCCACCGGCTTCGTCGGGCACCTCCGGCTGACCGACGCCAACCTGACCGTCGCGAAGTCCGACACGGGCTCGGACCCCGTCGTGGAGGGGCAGAACGTCACGTACACGCTCACCGCGACGAACAACGGCCCGCAGACGGCCGAGGGAGTCGTCCTCCAGGACACCCTCCCGGCCGGACTGCAGTTCGTCTCCGCGTCGCCCGGTTGCACCGCCGCCGGCACCACCCCGGACGTCGTCACCTGCGCCATCGGCACCCTCACCGCCGGAGCGAGCGCCGCGCGGACCATCACCGCGACGGCCACCACCGAGGACGTCGTCGTCGACACGGCGGGCGTGGCCGGCGCGGTCTCCGACCCGGCCCCCGCCAACGACACCGCGACGGAGACCACCACCGTCGACGCGGTCACCTGCTTCGGCGAACAGCCCACCCTCACCGGCACCCAGGGCGACGACCAGCTCACCGGCACGCCCGCGCGCGACGTCATCCTCGCCCACGGCGGCAACGACAGCATCAGCGGCCTCGGCGGCGACGACCTGATCTGCGGCGGCCCCGGGGCGGACTCGATCACCGGCGGTCCCGGCCACGACCGCATCGCGGGCGGCGCTGGTGACGACACCGTCCACGGCTCCCCGGGCGACGACACCGTGACCGGCGGCCCCGGCGACGACTCCCTCTTCGGCGACGTCGGCAACGACGACCTCGACGGCGGCCCGGGTACCAACAGCAACAACGGCGGCCCCGGCACCGACGTCTGCGCCAACCCCGGCACGGGCCCGGGATGCCCGTGACCTGACGCCGACGGGGTGCTCCCGGGACGGGGAGCACCCCGTCGGCCGGTGTGCGGATGAGCCGTGTGCGGCGTGCGCCGTGCCTTGCGGCGCGTGCGGTGCGCGGCTCGCTCAGCGTGCTCCGTACGCGCCGCGCGCGTCAGTTCTCCTGTTCGCGCTCCACCTGCTCGTTCCACTCGCGCTTGATCGCGCGCCAGGCCTCGTCCGTCTTGCCCAGACGCCAGTAACCCGAGATGGACAGGCGCTCGCGCGGCACCTCACGGTCGAGGCGGAGGTGGCGGCGCAGTTCCTTCACGAAGCCGGCCTCGCCGTGGACGAAGGCGTGCACGTCACCCGCCGGGAAGTCCAGGCCGCGCACCGCCTCGAGCAGCGCCTCGCCCACCGGGCGGGCGCCGCGGTGCAGCCAGGTGACGTCCACCCCGGCCGCCGTCGCGAACTTCTGCTCCTCCGCCGCGTCCGAGACCTCCAGGAACGCGTGCACCGTGGTGCTGGCCGGCAGCCGCTCCAGGGCGACCGCGATCGCCGGGAGGGCGCTCTCGTCGCCGACGAGCAGGTGCCAGTCGGCGGCCTCGTCCGGCGCGTACCCGCCGCCGGGGCCGAGGAAGCGGATCGTGTCGCCCGCCTGGGCGCGCGCCGCCCACGGCCCGGCCAGACCCTCGTCGCCGTGCACCACGAAGTCGACGGTCAGCTCACGATGCACGGCGTCCCAGGCCCGCACCGTGTAGGTCCGGGTCGTCGGCCACTGCTCACGCGGGAACTCCGCCCGGATCCGCTCCATGTCGAACGGCTCCGGGTAGCTCACGCCCTCCGGCGCGAAGAGCAGCTTCACGTAGTGGTCGGTGTACTCGCCGATCTCGAAGGCGTCCAGACCAGGACCGCCGAGCACCAGGCGCACCATGTGCGGAGTGATCCGCTCCGTGCGCACCACCTGGGCCTCGTGTGCCCTCGGTGCCTTGCGTGCGGGCTGTTCTGCCACGGAGGTCTCCCGTTCCCGGTAATGACTTAGGTTTACCTAAGTTAGCATCCCGTGAGGGGACCGGCGAGGAGCCCCCGGAAGCGGCCGGCCTCCCGGACTCCGGGGCCCGGGCCCGCAGTCCCCTAGGCCCCGCACGCCCCGTCGCGCCAGGCCCCGCACCACCCCGTCGCCCCGGGCCCGGCGCACCCCCGCCACCCCCAGGCCCGGCACGCGCCGCCCGGGGCTTCGAGGCCTCAGCGCGCCAGGACCGGCAGCAGCCGGGCCACCGCCCCTCCGAGCCCCCACCGCTCCACCAGGCCCGCCAGCGCCTCCGGGTCCCGCGGCTCCGACGGCAGCGCCGCCGAGAACTCCGGCAGCGGCGCGTCCCGCGCCACCCGCACCACCGTCGGCGCCACGTCCAGGTACTCCGCCGCCTCCACGATCCCGCGCCGCTTCGCCGGAGTCAGCCGCGAGGTCCGGTCGCCCGCCGCCGCCCGCACGCCCGCCAGGTCCCCGTACTCCGTGATCAGCTGCGCCGCCGTCTTCTCGCCGATGCCCTTCACCCCGGGCAGCCCGTCGCTCGTGTCGCCGCGGAGCGCCGCCATGTCCGCGTACTGCTCCGCCCGCACCCCGTACTTCGCGAGGATGAACTTCTCGTCCACCAGATCGCAGTCGCCCACTCCCTTGCGGGGATACAGCACCCGCACCCCGCGAGCGTCGTCCACGAGCTGGAACAGGTCCCGGTCGCCCGTGACGATGTCCACCGGGCCGGCCGCCCGGGCGGTCAGCGTGCCGATCACGTCGTCCGCCTCGAAGCCCGCCGCACCGACCCGCGCGATGCCCAGCGCGTCGAGCACCTCCACGATCACCGGCACCTGCGGCGACAGCGTGTCCGGAACCTCCTCCACGTCCGGGCCCGCCGGCGTCTCCTCGGCCACCCGGTGCGCCTTGTACGAGGGGATCAGGTCCACCCGCCACTGCGGCCGCCAGTCGTCGTCCCAGCAGGCCACCAGGTCGTCCGGCCGGTGGTCCTGGACGAGCCGGGTGATGAAGTCGAGCAGCCCGCGCACGGCGTTGACCGGCGTCCCGTCCGGTGCCCGGACCGAGTCCGGCACGCCGAAGTACGCGCGGAAGTAGAGGCTGGCGGTGTCGAGGAGCATCAGGCGTCGCGTCACACCCCGATCATGCCGCACGGCGCCGACAACACCACCCCGCACGCGTGACACGCGTCACCTTCGCGTTTGCTCCCGGAAAGCCCAGGGCAGGCGCGAGCCCGGAGCGGACCCGGTACGGGATTCAACGATCCGGACGGCCATCCGGACCACGGACGAATCCCCGTACGTGGCGGGCGCGCGGGCAGATCCCGCCCCGCTCCACGGCCCGGCTGCTGCGGGGGTGGCGGGCCGTTTTTCGTTGCTACCCGTGAGGTGTATGTGTCCAGGCTCCAGGCCGACCACCTGTACAAGGTGTTCGGCAGACGACCCGACGAAGCAGTCCGCGAACTCGCCGAATCCGGCGCCGACCGGGACGCCCTGCGTGCCGACGGCACCACGGCGGCCGTGATCGACGCGTCCTTCACCGTCGAACCCGGCCAGATCTTCGTCGTCATGGGTCTGTCCGGATCCGGCAAGTCCACCCTGCTGCGGATGCTCAACGGCCTGCTGACCCCCACCGCCGGCCGGGTCCTCTTCGACGGCCGCGACCTGACCGCGCTCTCCGACCGCGAGCTGCGCGAGGTCCGGTCCAGGAAGATCAGCATGGTCTTCCAGCACTTCGCCCTCTTCCCGCACCGCAGCGTCCTCGAGAACGCCGCGTACGGGCTGGAGGTCCAGGGCGTCCCGCGCGCCGAGCGCGAGAAGCGCGCCGCCGAGGCCCTGGAGCTGTGCGGACTCGCGGGCTGGGAGAAGTCCTGGCCCGACGAGCTGTCCGGCGGCATGCAGCAGCGCGTCGGCCTCGCCCGCGCGCTCGCCACCGACGCCGACCTGCTGCTCATGGACGAGTCGTTCAGCGCGCTCGACCCGCTGATCCGCCGCGACATGCAGGACCAGCTGCTGGTGCTGCAGCAGAAGCTGAAGAAGACGATCGTCTTCATCACCCACGACCTCAACGAGGCCATGCGCCTCGGCGACCGCGTCGCCGTCATGCGCGACGGCCGGATCGTCCAGCTCGGCACCGCCGAGGACATCCTGGTCCGCCCCGCCGACGACTACGTCGCCTCCTTCATCCAGGACGTCGACCGGACCCGCGTGCTCACCGCCGCCGCCGTCATGACCGACGGCACGGTCGACCCCGGCGACTGCCCGCCCGGCTGCGGCTGCCGGGCCGTCGCGCCGGAGACGCCGCTGTCCGAGCTGTGCACCGTCTCCGCCCGCTCCCTGCATCCCGTGGCCGTCGAGAACGCCGACGGCGACGTCCTCGGCGTCGTCGCCCAGGACCGCCTCCTCGGCGTCATGGGCGGCCTCGACGCCGACCTGCGCCCCGGCGCGCCCGCCGCGGCGAACAGGGCGAACGGAGCGGCCGTGATCACCGGCGCGACCGTGACGACCGGAGCGGCCGTCGAACCGGCCGCCGACGACGAGAAGGAGGTGACCGCCCATGCCTAGGCTTCCCCTCGGCCAGTGGGTCGACAACACCGTCGACTGGCTCCAGGCCCAGTTCTCCTGGCTCTTCGACGCCGTCACCGGCGTCGTCACCGGCCTCTACGACGGCATCGACGCCGTCCTGTCCGCGCCCCAGCCGCTGCTCTTCGCCGGCATCCTCGCCGTCGTCGCCTGGTGGCTGCGGGGCCTCACCGCCGGTGTGCTCGCCTTCGCGGGCTTCGCCCTCGTCGACTCCATCGAGCTGTGGGACGACGCCATGTCGACCCTCTCCCTGGTGCTCGTCGCCACCCTCGTCACCCTGGTCATCGCCGTACCCCTCGGCATCTGGGCGGCCCGCTCCAGGACCGTCAGCGCCGTGCTGCGCCCGGTCCTGGACTTCATGCAGACCATGCCGGCGATGGTCTACCTCATCCCCGGCATCATCTTCTTCGGCGTCGGCGTCGTCCCCGGCATCATCGCCACCATCATCTTCGCCCTGCCGCCCGGCGTGCGCATGACCGAACTCGGCATCCGCCAGGTCGACGGCGAACTCGTCGAGGCCGCCGAGGCCTTCGGCACCACCCCGCGCAACACCCTGCTGCGCGTCCAGCTGCCGCTCGCGCTGCCCACGATCATGGCCGGCGTCAACCAGGTGATCATGCTCGGCCTGTCCATGGTCGTCATCGCCGGCATGGTCGGCGGCGGCGGACTCGGCGGCGCCGTCTACCGCGCCATCGGCAACGTCGACATCGGCCTCGGCTTCGAGGCCGGCATCTCCATCGTCATCCTCGCCATGTACCTGGACCGGATGACCGGCGCCCTCGGCCGCCAGGTCTCCCCGCTCGGCCGGCGCGCCGCCGCCAAGGCCCACGCCGCGCGGGCCGCCCGCGCCGGAGCGAAGATCTGGGGCCACCGCCCGCAGCCCGTCACCGCACTCGTCGGCGTCGTGATCCTCGCGCTCGTCGCCGGCGGCATGGGCTTCCTCGGCGGCAGCGGCGGCTCCTCCACCACCGCCGCCGGCCAGGCGAACACCGGCCACGGCAAGAAGATCAGCCTCGGCTACATCCCCTGGGACGAGGGCATCGCCTCCACCTTCCTCTGGAAGGAGCTCCTGGAACGCCGCGGCTACGAGGTCGACGCCAGGCAGCTGGAGGCCGGCGCCCTCTACACCGGACTCGCCGGCGGGCAGATCGACTTCCAGACCGACTCCTGGCTGCCCGTCACCCACGCCCAGTACTGGGAGAAGTACCGGAACAAGCTGGAGGATCTCGGCTCCTGGTACGGCCCCACCTCCCTCGAACTCACCGTCCCCTCGTACATGAAGGACGTGAACAGCCTCGCCGACCTCAAGGGCAAGGCCGGGCAGTTCAAGGGACGGATCGTCGGCATCGAGCCGAGCGCCGGAATGATGGGCATCCTCAAGGACAAGGTCCTCAAGGACTACGGCCTGGAGGGCGAGTACAAGGTCGTCGACGGCTCGACGCCCGGCATGCTGGCCGAACTCAAGCGCGCGTACGACAAGAAGGAGCCGATCGTGGTCACCCTCTGGTCGCCGCACTGGGCCTACTCCGGTTACGACCTGAAGAAGCTCCAGGACCCCAAGGGCAGCTGGGGCAAGGGCGACGGCGTCCACACCCTGGCCCGCAAGGGCTTCGCCGCCGAGAACCCCGAGGTCGGCGCCTGGCTGAAGAACTTCAAGCTCGGCGAGAAGGAGCTCACCGGCCTGGAGGCCGTCATCCAGGAGACCGGCAAGGGCAAGGAGCAGCAGGCCGTCCGCACCTGGCTCGACCGGAACCCGGGCCTCGCGGAGCGGCTCGCCCCGCAGTAGAGGCCGGCTGGATCCGGACTCGCGATAGTTCCGAATTCGCTCCGAAAAGGGGTGGTCGCCGAACGTGTTCGGCGACCGCCCCTTTTCGCCACGACGCGAAACCCGGGCCCAAAGCTGCGTAAGGTTCAGGTAACCGACCAGTACGAGACCACGAGCGCCGCGAGTGACACGGGCGACACGAGCGACACGAGGGAGGGGGCCGAGATGGACGACAAGGAGTCACTGCGCGTGGGCGCGGCCGTCAAGAGGCGCCGACGGGCACTCCAGCTGACGCTGGCCGTCGTCGCCCAGCGCAGCGGCCTGTCCGTGCCCTTCCTCAGCCAGGTCGAGAACGAGCGGGCCCGGCCCAGCGACCGCTCCCTCCAGCTGGTCGCCGCGGCCCTGGAGACCACCGCCGCCGAGCTCCTCGCCGCCGCCGAGGCGGCGCGCACCGTCGACGTCGTCCGCTCGGACGAGGAACTGTGGGAGATGCCGCCGGGCGTACGGCCGCTGGTCCGCGGCAGGCACCAGCTCCAGGCCCTGGAGTTCACCGGCGAGCAGGACGCCGGCCGCGAATTCCTCCACCGCAACGACGAGTTGCTGTACGTCGCCGACGGCGCCGTCGAGGTCGAGGCCGAAGGCCGCGCGTACCGGCTGGGCAGCGGCGACACGCTCTACCTGTCCGGCGGGGTGCGCCACCGGTGGCGGGCCACCGCGCCCGCGACCCGGCTCGTGTTCGTCTCCGTCGCCGACCACATCGAGGCCGAGGAGGGATGAGGGCCGTCCCCCGGCCTCCCGCGGCGCGCGGCCCGCGGGTCGTCTCGCTCGTCCCCTCGCTGACCGAGGCGGTCGCCGTCTCCGCGCCCGGCGCCCTGGTCGGCGTCACCGACTGGTGCACCCACCCCGCCGACCTCGGCGGCGCGGTACGGATCGGCGGAACCAAGAACCCGGACATCGAGGCCGTCGCCGCGCTGCGGCCCGATCTCGTGATCGCCAACGAGGAGGAGAACCGCGGCCCGGACCTCGACGCCCTGCGCGCCGCCGGGCTCGACGTCCTCGTCACCGAGGTGCGCACCCTCGACCAGGCCTTCGCCGAACTCACCAGGGTCCTCGGGGCCTGCGGCGTGACGGACCGGCCGCAGTGGCTGGACGCGGCCGAGGGCGCGTGGGCCGCGGTCGCCGACGCCGTCGCCGCGGGCGACGACCCCCTCCGTACCGCCGTCGTACCGATCTGGCGCCGGCCCTGGATGGTGCTCGGGCGCGACACCTTCGCCGGGGACCTGCTCGCCCGCCTCGGCGTACGGAACCTCTACGCCGGGCATCCCGAGCGCTATCCGCGCGTGCCGGTCGAGGAGCTGAACGCCGCCGCGCCCGACCTCGTCGTCCTGCCCGACGAGCCCTACCGCTTCACGCGGGACGACGGCCCCGAGGCGTTCCCCGGGGCCGTCACCGTGCTCGTCGACGGACGTCACCTCACGTGGTACGGGCCGTCACTGGCCGAGGCTCCGCGGTCGCTCGCCCGGGCCCTGCGGGCAGCGCGCCGCTGACCAGGCCGCGCAGGGTGTGGCCGGCCGCGAGCAGCCAGGCGGCGACCAGCAGGACGTAGAGGCCGGCCGCGAGCCAGCGGAAGGCGGCCAGGCCAGTGTGCTGGGCCAGTCCCTCGGCGCCCGTCACGCAGGTGCCGACCGGGAAGGTGAAGGCCCAGAAGGTCATCGCGAAGCCCATGCCCAGACGACGGGCCCGCAGCACGAGCGCGCCGGCGAGGGCCAGCCACAGCAGGGCGAAGCCCATGACGGGGACGCCGTAGAGCACGGCGAAGGCGGCGAAGCCGTGGGCGTACGGCTCGGGCAGCACGCCCGGCGCGGCGTCGGCGAACTTGTTCGCGGCGGTCGTCGACTGGCCCAGCGGGCCCAGGACCAGGAACAGGGTGGGCGTCAGGGCCAGGGGGAGCGGGCCGTGGGTGACGAGGCGGCCGAAGACCAGGGGCAGCATCACCAGGGTCGCGAGCAGGCTGACGCCGAACATCGCGTAACAGGCGAGCAGGAACGTCTGCCGGGCCGGGCCGGCGGGAAGGTGGGGCAGGAGCAGGGGGCCGAGAGCCGCCGAGACCATGGGGGCGACGACCGGGAGCAGCCACACGGGAGAGGCGCCCTCGATCCGGTGCCGGGCCACCATCAGGTACGGCACCGCCACGGCGGCCACCAGACCGACGGCCGTGCCGGCCGTGAACAGGACGGTGTCGACGGCGACCGCGGCGGGCAGACCGATCCAGTCCCTGCCGACGATCACGGTTCCGCCGCCGACCGCGAGCAGGGCCATGGAGAGGCAGCCGTAGAACGGCGCCATCGCCGGGTCGAGGAGATGGGCGCGGGCCTGGTCGCGGTGGTGGGTCCAGTGCAGCGCGCGGGCGGCGAGCAGCGTCAGCAGCATGGCGAAGGATAGGGCCCAGACGGCGGTGCAGGCGGCCCGCAGTCCCGGGACGTCCACCGGGAGGGTGGCTCCCGCGTTGGCGATGACGGCGGTGCCCATCACCGAGGCGTACCAGTTGGGGCCGAGGTGACGGACCGAGGCCCACCGCACGCCGGGGGTGGTGGCGAGGGGGGCCGGACGGGAAGGTGCGAGCGTTGCCATGTCCCGACCTTCTCGCGGGCTCAGGGCCCCCACCAGGGGTGATGTGACTATGAGGGCATAAGCTGGCTTTATGAGCAGCGAGCCGAGTGACGTCGTCAGTCTTCTGTCCCACCGGGTCCCCGACCTCGGCGCGCTCGAACTGCTCCTCGCCGTCGCCCGGCACGGCAGCCTCGGACGGGCCGCACGCGAGGTCGGCATAACCCAGCCCGCGGCGAGCAGCCGCATCCGGTCGATGGAGCGGCAGCTCGGGGTGGCCCTGGTCGACCGGTCGCCCCGCGGGTCCCGGCTGACGGACGCGGGGGCGCTGGTCACGGACTGGGCGCGGCGCATCGTCGAGGCGGCCGAGGCCTTCGACGCGGGCGTGCAGGCGCTGCGCGGGCGGCGGGACTCGCGGCTGCGGGTCGCGGCCTCGATGACGATCGCCGAGTACCTGCTGCCGGGCTGGCTGATCGCGCTGCGGGCCGAGCGGCCCGACACCGCGGTGTCGCTGCTCGCGGGGAACTCGACGGTCGTCGCCGAGCGGCTGTTCGACGGTGAGGCCGATCTCGGGTTCGTGGAGGGGCTGGCCGTGCCGGAAGGGCTGGACGGGGCCGTCGTCGCCCACGACCGGCTCGCCGTCGTCACCGCCCCCTCGCATCCCTGGGCGCGGCGCGGGCGGGCGCTCGATCCGGCGGAGCTGGCGGCCACGCCGTTGGTGCTGCGGGAGCGGGGATCGGGGACGCGGCAGGTGCTGGACGCGGCGCTGGCGGGGTACGGGGGGCTGGCGCAGCCGCTGCTGGAGCTGGCGTCGACGACGGCGGTGAAGGCGGCGGCGGTGAGCGGGGCGGGGCCGGCCGTGCTGAGCGAGCTGGCGGTGGCCGAGGAGCTGGCCTCGCGGCGGCTGGTCGCCGTGCCGGTCGCGGGGGTGCTGCTGCGGCGGGATCTGCGGGCGGTGTGGCCGGCGGGGCATCGGCCTACGGGGCCGGCTCGGGATCTGTTGTCGTTGACGCGTAGTGGGGGGTGACCCTGGGTGCGGCCTGCCGCGCCCGTGGGTGGGCAGGCCGGTGGTGGTGCCGCGGGGGCCGTTCCGGGGCCCGCGTTCGGGACTGCATGATTTACGGCGCGGAGCTGGTCCCTGGTGTGGTGAACGGCCCTTGTTCCGCGCCACAAATCACGCGTCACGTCCCGAACGCGGGCCCCTCCACGGCCCCCGCTCCCCTTTGTCCGTCTTCTCAGGCCGTCTCCTCCGCGCGATGCGTGATTCGTCCGTCCACTGTCGTCAGCACGATCGGGAGCTGCGGCAGTTCCGTCGCCGGCGTTCGCAGGGGGTTTTCCGCCAGTACCGTCAGGTCCGCGCGGTGGCCCGGGGTCAGGCGGCCCGCCTCGTGTTCCTCGCTTGCCGCGAAGGCCGCGTTGACCGTCATGCCGCGCAGGGCCTCCAGCGGCGTCAGGGCCTGTTCGGGGCCGTGCGGCGGCTGGGTCAGGTCGCGGGTGGGGCGGCGGTGGCGGGCGCCCGCCATGACGGTGAGCGGCGGGAACGGGGCGATCGGCCAGTCCGAGCCGAGGACCACGGTCGCCCCGGAGTCCCACAGGTCGCGGCAGCGCCAGGCGCGGGAGGCGCGTTCCTCGCCCAGTCGGCGGGACCAGTTGTCGGTGTGGTCGGCGCGCGTGAAGTCGCAGCAGTGGGTGGGCTGCATCGAGGCGATGACGCCCAACTCGGCGAAGCGGTGCAGCGTGTCGTCCGGGACCGTCTCGATGTGTTCGATGCGGTGCCGGACCGTGCTCCGGTGCTTCTCGATCGCGTCCAGGGCGTGGCGTACCGCCGCGTCGCCGATCGCGTGGGTGGCGGTCGGGACTCCGGCGCGGGCCAGCTCGCCGATCACATGGGTGTAGGCCGCCGGGTCCGGCCAGAACGCGTGGGTCGACTCGCCGTGGCAGTCGGGGCGCTCCAGCCAGGCCGTGCCGTTGTCGATGGTGCCGTCCATGAAGAGCTTGACGCCGTCCACGCGCCACAGGCGGCCCCGTGCCTGCTGGAGTTCGATCAGCTCCCGTACGCCGTCCGCGTCGGTTCCGGGCTGGCACCAGGGCGCCACGCGGAGGCGGAGCGGAAGTTCCCCTGCCTCGTCGAGTTCGGAGAGGAGGGTGAGGCTCTCGCCGTTGGCGTCCATGACGTGGGCGCCGGTCAGGCCCGCCGCGGCCATGGCGCGGAGGGCCTTGGACAGACGGTCGCGGCGTTCGGCGTGGGTGGGCCGCGGTGCCACGCGTTCGACCAGTTCGCAGGCGGCGTCTTCCTGGAGCAGGCCGGTGGGACGGCCTCGTTCGTCGCAGACGACCTCGGCGGAGGCCTGGTCGAAGACGCGGGGGCCGTCGACGCCGGCGAGTTCCAGGGCGCGGCGGCTGGCGAGCGCGGAGTGGGCGTCGAAGAGCAGGAGGAAGGCCGGGACGCCGTCGAGGACGGTGTCGAAGGGGGCGACGGAGACGGGTTCGCCCCCGAAGACGTTGGGGTCGAGGCCCCAGGCGAAGAGCCAGTCGCCGCGGCCGAGGCGCCGTGTCTCCGTGGAGAGCGCGGCGCGGACGTCGTTCAGGTCGGTGCAGGGGGACAGGTCGAGGCCGTGGGTGAGTTCGGCGCCGCTGACGGGGTGGAGGTGGCCGTCGACCAGGCCGGTGGTCACCACGGCGCCCTTGAGGTCGATCACCTCGGTGTCGCCGGTGGCCAGGGCCCGGATCTCCCTGTCGTCACCGAGGGCGGCGATCCGTCCGGTCCCGGACACGGCCAGCGCCGTCTCCGGCAGGAAGGTGCCGGTGCCGGGGTCGAGCAGCCGGGCGGAGGACAGGACGAGTCGGGTGCGCACACGGGCTCCTGGGGTCACTGGGGGAGGAGAGGGGTGGGGAGGGACCGCGCCGCTCGGTCCAGCGTGCCGGGGGGCAGGTCCAGTTCGCGTTCGGCCGTGGTCACCGCCATCCGCCGTACCGCCTCGGGGCGGTTCTCGCGGGCCGTGTTGGCGTGGGCGCCCAGGCCGTCGAGGACGACGAGGATCTGGATCGCGGTCACGCGCGGGTCCGGCGTGCGGAACTCGCCGCTCGCCACGCCGTCGCGGAGGAGGCCTTCCAGTCGTTCGTCGTTCGCCAGTTCCTGCTCGTGGACCCGCTCCTGGAGGAGCGGGCGGTAGCGGCTGAGGTGGCGGGCGTTGATCCAGAGGCGGCTGATGTCGTCGTAGGCCTCGCCCTGTGAGAGCGCGAAATAGCGCGCGAGGTACTGGGTGGGCGTTCCGTCGGGGCGGTCGGCCGGGAGCAGGGCGTCGAGTTCGGCGGTGGCGGCGGTGCCGAAGGCCTCGGCCACCAGGTTCTCCGCCGAGGGGAAGTAGTGGCTGATCAGACCAGGGCGTACGTCGAGCTCCTCGGCGATGCGCCGGAGGGTCACGCACTCCAGGCCCTCGCCGAGGGCGACGGCCGCGGCCGCCTCGACGATCTCCGCCCGGCGGGCCTCGGGGGACTTGCGAACTCGTTTGCGCTGGACGCTTGACGACATGGGGGCGATGCTATTGAGTGTGCGACCAATAAGCAACCAGGTGTGCACGACACGCTCTCCCGGAGGGCCGCATGGCATTCAGCACCCCCGCTTCGAGACCCCGGTCCACCACGGCCCCCGACAGTGACCGGCCCACGCGGATCGAGTCCCACGGCATCGACCACATCCCCGACGAGGAGCGGTACGGACATCCGCGCGAGCTCTTCTCCGTCTGGGCCGCCGCCAACGTCAACTACCTGAGCCTGGTGATCGGCGGCGCTCTCGTCCTGATGGGCCTCAGCCTCGCCCAGGCCTTCGTGGTGATCGTGGTCGGCAATCTCTTCTGGCTGCTCACGGGCGTGCTGGCGATGTCGGGACCCGCGGCGGGAGCGCCCAGCGAGGTGATCACCCGGGCCATGTACGGCGTGCGCGGCAACCGCGTGAACAACGCCGTGACCGGGTGGATGATCTCCGTCTGCTACTTCGCGCTCAACCTGGCGGCGGCGGCCGGCGCCGCGTTCGCCCTGGTCGAGAAGACCGGGCTCGAAGCCTCGACGCCGGTGAAGATCGTCGTCGTCCTCGTCGTCGCGGCCGTCACGCTCACCATCGGCGTGTACGGACACGGCCTCATCGTGCGGCTCTACCTGCCCATCACCATCGCCCTGACCGCCGTCTTCGGCGTCGTCGCCTATGTCGTGCTGCTGAAGGCAGACTTCGGCTACGGGCCCGAGGTCTCGCTGAGCGGAGTGGACCTGTGGGCCACGGTGATCGCGGGCGTCACGCTCATCGCGGCCGGCCCGCTGTCGTACACCACCAGCGCCGACTTCTCCCGCTACCTTCCCGCCACGGCCTCGGCGAAGGCGGTCGTCGGCTGGACCGCCCTCGGCGGGTTCCTGCCCAGCGTCGCGGTCTGCTCGGTCGGCGCCCTCGCCGCCACCGTCGTCGACATGACCGATCCGCAGACCGCGCTCGAGTCGATGCTGCCGGGCTGGTTCGGGCCCGTGTTCCTGCTCGCCCTGGTGCTCGGCACCGTCGCGATCAACGCGATGACCGCGTACAGCGCCGGCCTCGCCCTCCAGGCGGTGGGCCTGCGCATCCGCCGCTCCCGCAGCGTCCTCGTCGACGGCGCGGTGGCGGTGGCCCTGACCCTGTACGCGCTGCTGGTGTCCGACTTCCTGGACACCGTCAGCAACGTCCTCCAGCTGACCGTCGTCCTGCTCGGTCCGGCCATGACCGTGTACGCGGTGGATATCTGGCTGCGCCGCAACCGGTACGACGGCGCCGCCCTCATGGACGAGAGCCCGGCGAGCCCCTTCTGGTACGCGGCGGGCTTCAGTCCCGCCGGTGCCGTCGCGGTGCTCGGCGGCGGTGCCGTGGCGGCGCTGTGCGTCGACACCGCCTACACCGGCCCGATCGCCCGGGCCCTCGGCGGTGTCGACCTCGCCATGCCCGTGGGCATGCTCCTCGCCGGGCTGCTGTACGCCCTCCTGTCGCGCGGGCGGATCAGCGCCTGACGGCCGCCGCCACGAGGGCCCGCATCACCCGCAGGTCCTCGCCCATCTCCGGGTGCCACTGGACGCCCAGCGCCCAGGCGGGGGAGGGGAGTTCGATCGCCTCGACCGTGCCGTCCGCGGCGTGGGCCGAGGCGATCAGGTTCTTGCCGAGGACCTCCACGCACTGGTGGTGGTACGTGGGGACGTCGGTCCGCTCCGGGACCAGGGCGGCGTAGCGGGTGCCGGGCACCGGGGAGACCGGGTGCCGGCCCATCACGCCGACCGCCTCCGTGTGCCCGTCCAGGTGCTGGACGAGGGTGCCGCCGAGCGCCACGTTCAGGAGCTGCATGCCGCGGCAGATCCCCAGGAGCGGTGTGCCGGCGTCGAGGGCCGCCTCGATCAGCGCCAGCTCCCAGGCGTCCCGGGCCGGGGCGGGCGGGCCGGTACGCGGGTCGGGCTCGGCCCCGTACCGCACCGGCTCGACGTCCGCGCCGCCCGCGATCACGAGCCCGTCCAGGCGCGCCACCGTCTCCGCCGCCACGGACGGGTCGTCCGGCGGCAGCATGGCCGGCAGGCCGCCGCTCCGCTGGACCAGGCGCGGGTACGCGGCCGGGAGCAGCGCCGCGGGCAGGTCCCACACGCCCCAGCGGGCCTGGTCCAGATAGGTCGTCACGCCGATGAGCGGCTTGGGCACGGGTTCCTCCGGGGTCGGGAAGGGGGGAGCGGTCAGCGTTCGAGTTCCGCCTCGGCCGCGGCGAGCGCCGCGAACTCCTCCTCGGGCGCGCTCGCCACCAGGTGGTGGCGACTGTAGAACGCGAAGTAGGCCAGCGCGATCACGTACACGGCGAGGGCGATGAAGGCCGCGTCCTTGTCCACCAGGAAGGTCGCCACGAGCGCCGAGAGGGCGAGGACGAAGGCGGCCGAGGAGGTCACGACGCCGCCCGGAGTGCGGTACGGGCGGGCCAGGCCCGGCTCCCGGCGGCGCAGCACGATGTGGGAGAGCGCCATCAGGGCGTACGAGATGGTGGCGCCGAACACCGCGATGTTCAGCATCCGCGCCCCGTTCCCGGTGCCGGCGGCGAGCGCGAACCCGATGGCGCCGGGGATCAGCAGGCCGAGGTAGGGCGACTTGCGGCGGCTGGTGAGCGAGAGGAAGCGGGGCAGGTAGCCGGCCCGGGACAGCGCGAACAGCTGGCGCGAGCCCGCGTAGATGAGGGAGAAGAAGGAGGCGACCAGGCCCGCGAGCCCCGCGTAGTTGACGAAGCGGCTGAGCGCGGTGGGCTCTCCGTCGCCCTGCAGCGCCACCACCAGCGGGTTTCCGGCCTCCTGGACGGCCGCGGAGCCGCGGGCGCCGGTGGCCGCGAAGAAGGTCACCACGGCGAGGACCACCAGGATGCCCATGGACAGGGCGAGCGCCCTGGGCATGGAGCGCACCGGGTCCTTGGCCTCCTCGGCGGCCAGCGGCACGCCCTCGACACCCAGGAAGAACCACATGCCGAACGGGAACGCCGCCCAGATGCCCAGGAGGCCGAACGGCAGCCAGGAGTTCGCTCCGGTGGCGTTCGCGTCGACCGGGATGTCGTTCAGGCCGTCCACGTGGAAGTCGCTGAGCGCGCCGAGCGCGAAGACGAGCAGCGCGGCCACGGCGACGGCGGTGACGATCAGGCTGAAGCGCAGTGCCTCGCCCACGCCCCACAGGTGGATGCCGATGAAGAGCGCGAAGCAGACCAGATAGACCGGCCAGCCCGACTCCAGGCCGAACAGGCCGAGCGACTCGACGTAGTCGCCGATGAAGATGGAGATGGCGGCCGGCGCGAGCACGTACTCGATGAGGATGGCGGTGCCGGTGAGGAAGCCGCCCCAGGTGCCGAGCGCGCGCCGGGCGAAGCCGTAGCCGCCGCCCGCGGTGGGCAGGATGGCGGACAGCTCGGCGAGCGAGAACACCAGACAGGCGTACATGGCGCCCATGAGGACCGTCGCGATCGCGAGACCGCCGAAGCCGCCCTTGGACAGGCCGATGTTCCAGCCGGAGAAGTCGCCGGAGACGACGTACGCGACGCCGAGCCCGGTCAGCAGCAGCCAGCCCGCGCTGCCGCGGCGCAGGGTGCGCCGCTCGAGGTAGTCGTCGGGGGCGGTGGTCTTTCCTGTGGTGCCTGAAGTGTCTTCCAGCGTCATGGCAGCGCTCAGCTCCCCGCTACGGGCCCAATGGATTGGTGCCATACCTTTGCGGCCGTCAGGCGGGGAGCGCAAGTCCCGTGCGTTACTTTCGGGTTACGCGCGGCTTCCGGAGCGCGCGGGACTCGCCGGGAGCGCGAGCGGGCGCCGCCCTCAGGTGAGGAAGCCGCGCAGCAGCGCCGCCGTGCCCGCGCAGTGCTCCCGCATCACCTCGCGCGCCGCGTCCGCGTCCCCGTCGAGCACCGCCTCCACCAGCGCGGTGTGCTGGTGCTGCGAGTGCTCCAGGTTGCGCACCAGCAGCGGGATGCCGTCCAGGAGGTCGTTGACCGTCGCCCGCACCGCTGCGTACTGCGCGGTCAGCGTCGGCGAGCCGGACAGCTCCGCGAGCGTCAGATGGAGCAGGGTGTCCTGGCGCCGGTAGTCGCCGAGCGGCGCGTCGTGCGTCGCCGCCAGCGCGGCGCGGAGGCGCTCCGCACCCTCGTCGTCCAGGCCGTGCGCCGCGCACAGCCCGGCGGCGCCGACCTCCAGGACCTCGCGGAAGCGCAGGGTGTCCTCCATGTCGACGGCGGCGATCCGGCGGCGCAGCTCGGCCTCGTCGGCGGTCTGCGGCCGGTGCAGCACGAACGTTCCGCCGTACCGCCCGCGCCGGCTCTCCACCAGGCCCTGCTCCTGGAGCACTTTCAGGACCTCGCGCAGCGTGACCCGGCTGATCCCCATCCGGTCGGCGAGCTCCCGCTCGGCCGGAAGCCGCTCCCCGCCGGGCACCAGGCCGAGCCGTACGACCTGCAGGATCTGCTCCAGGGCCTCCTCGAAACCGTTGCCCGCGCGCACCGGTCGCAGCACGGGCGTCAGCCGGTCCGCCGATTCACTCGTACTGGCCACGTCGTCGTTTCCCCTTCCCAAGCAATGGTTCTTGGCAATACCTTATGGCTCCCGGCAGGCCGAAGGAGGAGTAATCCCGTGGCAGACCGCACACCCCCGCTCACCGTCGACGAGCTCCGCACGCTCGTCGCGAGCGGTGAGATCGACACCGTCGTCCTGGCCTTCCCCGACATGCAGGGCCGGCTCCAGGGCAAGCGGTTCGCCGCACCGTTCTTCCTCGACGAGGTGCTCGACCACGGCACCGAGGGCTGCAACTATCTTCTGGCCGTCGACACCGAGATGAACACCGTCGACGGCTACGAGATGTCGTCCTGGGACCGCGGCTACGGCGACTTCGCCATGCGCCCCGACCTCTCCACCCTGCGCCGCGTGCCCTGGAACGAGGGCACCGCCATGGTGACCGCCGACCTCGTCTGGAACGACGGCAGCCCCGTCGTCGCCGCCCCGCGCCAGATCCTGCGCCACCAGCTCGACCGGCTCGCCGCCCACGGCTACACCGCCCACGTCGGCACCGAGCTCGAGTTCATCGTCTTCAAGGACACCTACGAACAGGCCTGGGACGCCAACTACCGCGGACTGACCCCGGTGAACCAGTACAACATCGACT
This sequence comes from Streptomyces sp. NPDC127114, assembly GCF_042677525.1. Lineage (NCBI taxonomy): Bacteria > Bacillati > Actinomycetota > Actinomycetes > Kitasatosporales > Streptomycetaceae > Streptomyces > Streptomyces sp. NPDC127114. Next base: position 6,162 of record NZ_JBHXTJ010000034.1, on the reverse strand, counting down.
ACTCGGTGCTCGGCACCGGTCGCGTCGAGCCCCTGCTGCGCCGCATCCGCAACGAGATGGCCGCCGCCGGACTCACCGTCGAGTCCGCCAAGGGCGAGTGCAACCCCGGCCAGCACGAGATCGCCTTCAGGTACGACGAGGCCCTGGTCACCTGCGACCAGCACGCCGTCTACAAGACCGGCGCCAAGGAGATCGCCGCCCAGGAGGGCTGCTCGCTCACCTTCATGGCCAAGTACAACGAGCGCGAGGGCAACTCCTGTCACATCCACCTGTCGCTGCAGGACGCCGACGGCGTCAACGTGATGGCGGGCGACGGACCGGACGGCATGTCCGACGTCATGCGGCACTTCCTCGCCGGACAGCTCGCCGCCCTGCGGGACTTCTCCCTGCTCCTCGCCCCCAACATCAACTCCTACAAGCGCTTCCAGCCCGGCTCCTTCGCCCCCACCGCCGTCGCCTGGGGCCACGACAACCGGACCTGCGCGCTGCGGATCGTCGGCCACGGCCGCTCCACCCGCTTCGAGAACCGGGTGCCCGGCGGCGACGTCAACCCGTACCTCGCCGTCGCCGCCCTCGTCGCCGCCGGCCTGTACGGCATCGAGCAGCGCCTCGAACTCCCGCCCGCCTGCACCGGCAACGCCTACACCGCCGACTACGCGCACGTCCCCACCACCCTGCGCGAGGCCGCCGAGCTCTGGGAGAACAGCGAGATCGCCAAGGCCGCCTTCGGCGCCGAGGTCGTCGCCCACTACCGCAACATGGCGCGCGTCGAACTCGACGCCTTCGACGCCGCCGTCACCGACTGGGAACTGCGCCGCTCCTTCGAACGCATGTGAGGAACCCTTGCTCCAGGTACTGAACCCGGCGACCGAGGAGGTCGTCGCGACCGTCCCCGCCGCCACCCCGGCCGACGTCGACGCCGCCGTCACCCGCGCCGCCGCCGCCCAGCGGGCCTGGGCCGCGGTCGCCCCCGCCGACCGGGCCCGCGCGCTGCGCCGCTTCGCCGCAGTCGTCGACGCCCACGTCGAGGAACTCGCCCTCCTGGAGGTCCGCGAGGCCGGCCACACCCTCGGCAACGCCCGCTGGGAAGCCGGCAACGTCCGCGACCTGCTCGACTACGCGGCCGGGGGAGTCGAGCGCCTCAACGGCCGGCAGATCCCCGTCCCCGGCGGCCTCGACATCACCGTCCTCGAACCCCTCGGCGTCGTCGGCGTCATCGCGCCCTGGAACTTCCCCATGCCGATCGCCGCCTGGGCCACCGCACCCGCCCTCGCCGCCGGCAACGCCGTGGTCCTCAAGCCCGCCGAGACCACCCCGCTCACCGCGCTGCGCCTCGCCGAACTCGCCCTGGAAGCCGGACTGCCCGAGCACCTCTTCCAGGTCCTGCCCGGCGAGGGCCCGGTCGCCGGCGCCGCGCTCGTCGACCACCCCGGCGTCGCCAAGGTCGTCTTCACCGGCTCCACCCGCGTCGGCAAGCAGATCATGGCCAGGGCCGCCGACCAGGTGAAGCGGGTCACCCTCGAACTCGGCGGCAAGAGCCCCAACATCGTCTTCGCCGACGCGGACCTGGAGGCCGCCGCGGCCGCCGCCCCCATGGCCTTCCTCGACAACAGCGGCCAGGACTGCTGCGCCCGCACCCGCATTCTCGTCCAGCGTCCGGTCTACGACCGCTTCCTGGAGCTCCTCACCCCCGCCATCGAGGAGATCGTCGTCGGCGACCCCCTCGACGAGCGCACCCAGATGGGCCCGCTCATCTCCCGCGCCCAGCTCGACCGCGTACGGGCGTACGTCACGGACGCCGCCGAGCACGGAGAAGCCGTCCGCGGCAAGGCCCCCGAACGCCCCGGCTTCTGGTTCCCGCCGACCCTCCTCACCGGCGTCCCCGAGGACGCGCCCTGCGCCGTCGAGGAGATCTTCGGGCCCGTCGCCGTCGTCCTGCCCTTCGAGGACGAGGCCGACGCGATCCGGCTCGCCAACGCCACGCCGTACGGCCTCTCCGGCTCCATCTGGACCCGCGACATCGGCCGCGCGCTGCGCGCCTCGCGCGCCGTCCGGGCCGGCAACCTCTCCGTCAACTCCCACTCCAGCGTCCGCTACTGGACCCCCTTCGGCGGCTTCGGCCAGTCCGGCCTCGGCCGGGAGCTGGGCCCCGACGCCCTGACCGCCTTCACCGAAACCAAGAACGTCTTCATCAGCACGGAGGCCTGAACCGCATGACTACTGAAGCCACCATCTGCCGCCGGCTCGTCGGCCGCACCGCCGTCATCACCGGCGCCGGCAGCGGCATCGGCCTCGCCGCCGCCCGCCGGCTCGCCTCCGAGGGCGCCCACGTGGTCTGCGGCGACATCGACGAGCGGGCCGGCAAGGCCGCCGCCGAAGAGGTCGGCGGCACCTTCGTGAAGGTCGACGTCACCGACCCGGAAGAGGTCGAGAACCTCTTCAAGGTCGCCTTCGACACCTACGGCTCCGTCGACATCGCCTTCAACAACGCCGGCATCTCCCCGCCCGACGACGACTCCATCCTGGAGACCGGCCTGGAGGCCTGGAAGCGCGTCCAGGACGTCAACCTGACCTCCGTCTACCTGTGCTGCAAGGCCGCCCTGCCGTACATGCGGCGCCAGGGCAGGGGCTCCATCATCAACACCGCGTCCTTCGTCGCCATCATGGGCGCGGCCACCAGCCAGATCTCGTACACCGCCTCCAAGGGCGGCGTGCTCGCCATGTCCCGCGAACTCGGCGTCCAGTTCGCGAGGGAGGGCATCCGGGTCAACGCCCTGTGCCCGGGCCCGGTCAACACCCCGCTCCTCCAGGAACTGTTCGCCAAGGACCCCGAGCGCGCCGCGCGCCGCCTGGTGCACATCCCGGTCGGCCGCTTCGCCGAGGCGGAGGAGATCGCCGCCGCGGTCGCGTTCCTCGCGAGCGACGACTCCTCCTTCGTCAACGCCACCGACTTCCTCGTCGACGGCGGCATCTCCGGCGCGTACGTGACGCCGCTGTAGAACGGGCGCGTACGTACGCCGTCGTGGAAGGCGCGTACGCGCCGCCGCCGTAGAACACCGCGCCGGACCTTCCCACCGCCGCCACCCATCCCCACCCCCACCCCACGCAGCCGGGCGTCGCAAGGCGCCCGGCTGTCGTGCGTCAAGAGAGGTGTGATCATGACCAGCAGGCTCCGCACCCACGCCGCCGCGGCCGCCCTCGCCGTCGCCGCGACCGCGCTCCTCCCGGCCACGGACGCCACGGCCGGCCCCCGCCCCTGCCCCACGCTGAACGTCTCCGACGGCTGGCACGGCGACAACAAGGCCCGCATCGAGCGCCTGATAGCCGACCACTGTCAGGACGAGCAGGACAAGGGCACCAAGACGCCGAAGCCCCTCGCCGTCTTCGACTGGGACAACACCGTCATCAAGAACGACGTCGGCGACGCCACCCTCTACTGGCTGCTCCGCAACGACCGCATCCGGCCCCCGCGCCACGGCGACTGGGCCGCCACCAGCCGCTGGCTCACCCCCGAGGCCGCCACCGCCCTCGCCGGCGCCTGCCCCACGGGCGTGCGCACCCTGCCGACCTCCACCGACACGCGCTGCGCCGACGAGATCCTCGCCGTGTACGGGACGGGCGCCACGAGCACGGGCAGGACCGCGTTCGCCGGCTACGACCACCGCCGCATGGAACCCCAGTACGCCTGGCTCGCCCAGCTCCTGCACGGCTGGACCGCCCGCGAGGTCCGGTCCTTCGCGGCCGCGGCCCGCGCCGAGAACCTCGCCGCACCGCAGGGCGCCACCCAGCAGGTCGGCACCGCCCGGGTCACCGGCTGGGTGCGTCACTACGAGCAGCAGCGCGACCTGATCCGGGTGCTCCGGGACGCCGGCTTCGACGTGTGGATCGTCTCCGCCTCGCCCGAGCCCGTCGTCGACGTCTGGGCCCGGGGCGTCGGCATCGACCCCTCCCACGCCATCGGCATCCGCAACACCACCGAGCACGGCCGCCTCACCAGCCACCTCCAGGGCTGCGGAAGTGTCCACGACGGCGAGGACCGGATGATCACCTACATCGACGGCAAGCGCTGCTGGATCAACCAGGAGATCCTCGGCGTCCACGGCCCCGCCGCCGAGCGCGTCCAGCCGGCCGGCCGCCGCCAGGTCCTCGCCGCGGGCGACTCCGACACCGACGTCTCCTTCCTGCGCGACGCCACCGGCCTCCGGCTCGTCCTCAACCGCAACAAGACCGAACTGATGTGCCGCGCCTACGACAACGCCGACGGCCGATGGATCGTCAACCCCATGTTCATCGACCCGAAGAAGCAGCGAAGCACGCCGTACCCCTGCGCCACCACCGGCTACACCGCCGCCGACGGCACGGCGGAACCGGTCAGGAGGGCTGACGGCAGCGTCGTACCGGACCAGCGGGACACCGTCTTCTGACCCTGGACCTCCTAGAGGAAGGTCCGCCCCTCGCCCCGGTACGTGGGGACGGCGGCCGTGACCCGGTCGCCCTCCACCAGGTGCAGCGTGTCGAAGCGCTCGCACAGCTCGCCGGCCTTCGCGTGGCGGAACCAGACCTTGTCGCCGATGCGGAGGTCGTCGGCGGGCGAGCCGAGCAGCGGGGTCTGGACCTCGCCCGGGCCCTCCTGCGGGTCGTAACGCAGCCCCTCGGGCAGGTACGGGACGGGAAGCCGGTCCCGTCCGGCGACGCCGGACGCGGGATAGCCGCCGCCGAGGACCGTCACCACGCCCACGCCGGGGCGGCGCACGACGGGCAGGGCGAAGAGGGCGGCGGGGCGCCCCGAGAACGAGGTGTAGTTGTCGAAGAGCCGCGGCACGTAGAGCCCCGAGCCCGCCGCGATCTCCGTCACCGCGTCCTCGGCGGCCGTGTGCTGCACGCTGCCCGTGCCGCCGCCGTTCACGAACTCCAGCTCCGGCGCCACCGCGCGCACGGCACGGACCACCGCCGCCCGGCGCGCCGCCAGCTCCCTGCGGGCCGCCGACTGCATCAGGCGGATCGCCCGCGAGCGCACCGGCCGGCCCGCCACCGCGTCCCCGACGCCGGCCACGTGGCCCTCGTACGCCATGAGGCCCACCAGCCGGAAACCGGGCCGGCGGGCGACCGAGCGGGCGAGATCGGCCAGCTCGGCGGGCTCGCGGAGCGGCGAGCGCCGGGCCCCGATCCGCACCCGGCCGCCCAGCAGGTGCAGCGAGGTGTCCAGCTCCAGACAGACCCGGACCTCCTCCCTGCCGCCCGCCCGCGAGGCCTCGATCAGATCGAGCTGGGCCACGTCGTCGACCATCACGGTCACCGCGCCGGCCAGCTTCGCGTCGCCCGCGAGCTCGGCGAAGGCGGCCCGGTCGGCCGACGGATAGGCCAGCAGCACGTCCTCGAACCCGGCCCTGGCGAGCCACAGCGACTCGGCGAGCGTGAACGACATCACGCCCGCGAACCCGTCCCGTGCCAGCACCCGCTCCAGGAGGGCCCGGCACCGCACCGACTTGCTGGCGACCCGGACCGGCTTGCCCCCGGCCCTGCGGACCAGATCGTCGGCGTTCGCGTCGAAGGCCTCCAGGTCGACGAGGGCGACCGGCGCGTCGAGGTGGGAGGTGGCCCGGTCGTACCGGGCGCGGTCGGCGGCACGGGGAGTCATGGGCCGAGCTTGCCAGACGGGTTTACGGGTGGGTAGCCCCTGGGTTCCCGCACCAGGGGGAACAGACCGTAGAGTGGCGGCCATTGCTTTCACGGAACGACCAGGGGGACGGGGATGAGCACCGAGCCGCAGCGCCCGATGTCCCGCATCACCGAAGCCCTCCTCCCTCCGGAGCCCGTCACACCGCCGCCGCACCACCGCCTCCCGACCCCTGCCGAGCAGGCCCCGCCGAACGCCTCACCGCAGCCGACGCGCGGGCCAGGGACGCCCTCCCCGGCTGCCGATCTCCCGCGTCCGACAGCCTCGCCGCAGCCGGCGCCCGGGCCCGGGCCCGGGGCGGCTTCCCTGACGCAGGCCACGCCGGGCACGCGGGCGTCTTCCTCCCGTGGCGCCGCGGCGCCAGGCGCCTCGCGGCCCTCCGCGCCCGTGCCTCCGGCCGAGCGTCCCGTGTCCCGTATCACCGAGGCCCTGCTGCCCCCGGAGCCTCCGGTGCCGTCGGCTTCCACGGCTCCGGTGCCGGCGGC
>NZ_JBHXTJ010000033.1:0-84099 GCF_042677525.1 Streptomyces sp. NPDC127114 | reverse complement strand
CTCTTCCTCTCGGTGCGCCCCTACCCGCCCGCCCCCCCCCGGGGGGGCGGCGACGCCGGCGCCCCCCCCCGCCCCCCACCCCCCCGGGTGGGCGCCGCCGGTGGCGGGCGGCCCACAGCGGCACGTGGCGACGCGCCGGCCCCTGGGGTCAGCGGGCCGTCCGCGTGTGCACGTACTCCACGAGACGGGTCAGCGCGTCCGGGTCGGTCGTCGGCAGCACCCCGTGACCGAGGTTGAACACGTGGCCCTCCAGGCCCGCGGCGGCGGCCAGGACCTCGTCCGTCTTGGCCTCCACGGCCTCCCGCGACGAGAACAGCACGGCCGGGTCGAGGTTGCCCTGGAGCGCCTTGCCGGGGCCGACCCGGCGGGCCGCCTCGTCGAGCGGGACGCGCCAGTCGACGCCCATGACGTCGGCACCGGCCTCGCCCATGAGGCCGAGCAGCTCGCCCGTACCCACGCCGAAGTGGATGCGCGGGACGCCGTAGTGGGCGACCGCGTCGAAGACCTTCGCCGAGGCCGGCATGACCGAGCGGCGGTAGTCGGCGGGGGCGAGGGCGCCGACCCAGGAGTCGAACAGCTGGACGGCGGAGGCACCGGCCTCGATCTGGACCTTGAGGAAGGCCGAGGTGATCTCGGCGAGGCGGTCGAGCAGATCGGCCCACAGCTGCGGGTCGCCGTACATGAGCGCCTTGGTGTGCTCGTGGTTGCGCGACGGACCGCCCTCGACGAGGTAGCTCGCGAGGGTGAACGGGGCGCCGGCGAAGCCGATCAGCGGGGTGGCGCCGAGCTCGGCGGTGAGCATGCCGATGGCCTCGGTGACGTACGAGACGTCCTCCGGGGTCAGGTCGCGCAGCCGGTCCAGGTCGGCACGGCTGCGGATCGGTTCGGCGACGACCGGGCCGACGCCGGGCTTGATGTCGAGGTCGACGCCGATGGCCTTGAGCGGGACGACGATGTCGCTGAAGTAGATCGCCGCGTCGACCTTGTGGCGGCGCACCGGCTGCAGGGTGATCTCGGTGACCAGCTCGGGCCGCATGCAGGACTCGAGCATGGGGATGCCCTCGCGGACCTTGAGGTACTCGGGCAGGGACCGCCCGGCCTGCCGCATGAACCAGACCGGCGTGTGGGGCACGGGCTCGCGCCGGCACGCCTTGAGGAATGCGGAGTCGTACGTCTGCGGCTGGTGCTTCGTCTGCTGCCCCTCGGGGCCGTGGTTGGCGCTCACGCCCAGAATCTTCGCATGTGGCGAGAAGCCGCTCGCCCGGCCCGGGTGTCCCTCCCTGCGCACGGGCCCCGTTCCGCCTACTCTTCCCCGCATGGCTGCGGCTCAGGGACATTTTTCCGATCATTCCGACGGCATTCGAGGGACGAGGAAGACGGCGGGCGACAGGGTGGATCCCACGGAGAAGAACCCGGTACCGGTCGCGTTCCGGCGGGCGGTCGAGGGGCTGCGCGCGGCCCGGCTGCGGCCGGAGATCGAGGTGGACCCGACCCGGCCGCCGCAGCGGCTCGCGCCGTACGCGTACGCCCTGGAGGCGGCGGTCGTGGAGGGCGAGCAGGACCTGGCGGACGGGCGGCTCGTGCTGCTGCACGACCCGGCCGGGCACGAGACCTGGAAGGGCACCTTCCGGATGGTGACGCTGGTCCGGGCCGAGCTGGAGCCGGAGATGGCGGCGGACCCGCTGCTGCCGGAGGTCTGCTGGTCCTGGCTGACCGGGGCGTTCGAGGCGCGCGGCCTGTCGTACGGGGAGGCGGGCGGCACCGTGACCATGGCGGGCTCGCACTACTTCGGCGGGCTCGCGGAGCGGCGTCCGGCGACGCAGATCGAGATCCGGGCCTCGTGGACGCCGCAGGAGGGTCCGGCCGGGGTGCCGGACGCGGGCGCGCACCTGGCGGCCTGGTGCGATCTGCTGTGCCAGGTGGCGGGGCTGCCGCCGGTGCCGGTGGAGCCGGGTGACGGCGATACGGGTCCGGGCGCGGGGACGACGTCGGGGGCGGGGATCGTCTCGCTGCCCCAGCGGCGGGGACCGCAGCAGCTGTAGGACGTGTCTTCCTGCGGCGTTTTTCGGACACTTTCGGGTGCGGAACGCGTGAGGCTCGTACGATGATCGATCACGCGTCCGAATTGCCCCAATTGTTACTCACCAAATCGTGATCTTTCCCTAAAGGCGGGCGGCCCAGCTGCCGAAGGACTCAGTGACCCCTTCAAAGCACGGGTTCGCCCCCGGCTTCTTCCCCGAGCCGGCTCCGTCCCGCACCTTCCCCAGGAGGCCTGGTGTCCGTTCTCCTCGAGCAGCCCGCAAGCCTGGTCGCCTACCGCCCGAACAAGCCGACGGCCATGGTCGTCGTGGCCGACCCGCGCGTCCGCTCCACCGTCACCCGCCACCTGTGGGCGCTCGGCGTGCGCGACGTCATCGAGGCGTCGTCCATCGCGGAGGCCCGTCCCCGCGTCGGCAACCCGCGCGACATCTGCGTGGCCGACGTCCACCTCCCCGACGGCAGCGGCCTGACCCTGCTGTCCGAGACCCGCGCCGCGGGCTGGCCCAACGGCCTCGCCCTCTCCGCCGCCGACGACATCGGCGCCGTGCGCAACGCCCTCGCCGGCGGCGTCAAGGGCTACGTCGTCACCGGAACCCGCACCAACATCGGCCACCCCACCCGGCCCGGCGCCGCCCCCATCGGCTCCGCCGCCGCCCGCCTGGGCCACCGCCGCCCCCCGGGTGCCCCGAGCCACCCGGGCGGCTACCGCGAGCTCTCCGGCCGCGAGGTCGAGGTCCTCAGGCTCGTCGCCGAAGGCCAGTCCAACAAGGCCATCGGCGTCTCCATGGGCCTCTCGGCCCTCACCGTGAAGAGCCACCTGGCCCGCATCGCCCGCAAGCTGGGCACCGGCGACCGCGCCGGCATGGTCGCGGTGGCCCTGCGCACGGGGATCATCCACTGAGCGCCGGGGCCCCGCACGCGGGGTGAAGGCAGCGGACAGCTGTCGACGGAACGTTCCTCTGCATCCGGGCCGGTCTCCGACGGGTCCGGATGTTCCGGCTGTTCCGTCGCCGGGTCCTTGCCATTCACAGATACCCTTGACAGGTGACCGACGCCCAAGACACCGCGAGTGACACCGCACTGCGAACCACCGGGGGCGCCCCCTCGGACGACGACGTCCCTGCGCATGGGCTGCCGATCCCGCTGCTCGAACCCCGTGAGGGCATTCCGCCCGTCGTCGAGACCGAGGACGCCCTCGCCGAGGTGATCGCCGCCTTCGCCGCCGGCCGCGGCCCCGTCGCCGTCGACGCCGAGCGCGCCTCCGGCTACCGGTACGGGCAGCGCGCCTATCTCGTCCAGCTACGCCGTGAGGGCGCGGGCACCGCGCTGATCGACCCGGTGGGCTGTCCCGACCTGTCCGGGCTCGGCGAGGCGCTGGCCGGCACCGAGTGGATCCTGCACGCCGCGACCCAGGACCTGCCGTGCCTGCGCGACATAGGCATGGTGCCGACGCGGCTGTTCGACACCGAGCTGGCCGGGCGGCTGGCCGGGTTCCCGCGGGTCGGTCTCGGCGCGATGGTCGAGTCGGTCCTCGGCTACGCCCTGGAGAAGGGGCACTCCGCGGTCGACTGGTCCACCCGCCCGCTGCCCGAGCCCTGGCTGCGGTACGCGGCGCTGGACGTGGAGCTCCTCGTGGACCTGCGTGACGAGCTGGAGAAGGAGCTCGACCGGCAGGGCAAGCTGGAGTGGGCGCTCCAGGAGTTCGACGCCATCGCCTCCGCGCCGCCCGCCCCGCCGCGCAAGGACCCCTGGCGCCGTACGTCGGGCATGCACAAGGTCCGCCGGCGTCGTCAGATGGCGGTGGTGCGCGAGCTGTGGACGGCCCGCGACCGGATCGCCCAGCGGCGCGACGTCTCGCCCGGCAAGGTGCTGAGCGACGCGGCGATCGTCGAGGCGGCGCTCGCGCTGCCGCCGAACGCGGGCGCCCTGTCCGCCCTGCCCGGTTTCGGGCAGCGGATGGGTCGGCGTCAGCTGGAGCAGTGGCAGGCGGCCGTGGACCGGGCGAAGGCCCTGCCGGACGCCGAGCTGCCCCAGCCCGGCCAGCCGGTGGCGGGCCCGCCTCCGCCGCGCGCGTGGGCGGACAAGGACCCGGCCGCCGCGGCCCGGCTCTCGGCGGCGCGGACCGCGGTGTCGGCGCTCGCGGAGGAGCTGAACCTGCCGCAGGAGAACCTCATCACGCCGGACACCGTGCGCCGGGTGTGCTGGGAGCCGCCCTCCCCCGCCACCCAGGACACCGTCGCCGCGGCTCTGGCCGGCTACGGCGCCCGGCCGTGGCAGGTCGCGCTGGTGACGCCGCTGCTCGCGGCGGCGCTGGCGGCCCAGGCCTGAGCGCCTGCCGGACGCGAGGCGGAGCCCCCCGGTGCCGGCGCACCGGGGGGCTCCGTCGTGCGGTCTCCCTTACGGGGCCGGGCTCAGGTCGCCGTTCACGTTCATGTCGAAGACGCCCTGGGTCTTGCCGTCGACCTTGAGGTGCTTGAGCCAGTGCTTCGAGAGGTTGTGCACGTTCTTGTGCTGCTGCTCCCAGATCACCGTGTGACCCGCGCAGTCGAGCTTGACCATGAGCTTGTGGGCGCCCGTGACGGCCTCGTAGAGCGCGGGCACCGAGAAGTTGAGTTCCGGGTTGGAGCTGGGCGGTGACGTGTTCACCGTGGCGTCGTGCTCCCCGTACACGATCAGCACGGGCACGGTGCCGCCGAGGACACCGCCCTGCGCCGCCGTCGTCGCGTTCCAGCCCCATCGGACGAAGTTCCGGATCCGGTTGAGACCCTCCGGCGGTCCCCATGTGCTGCCCACGGGGTCGTTCGCCATCACCGCGGCCCAGGCCTTCTCGACGATGCCGAGTTCGCGCTGGCCGTCGCAGCCCAGTTCGTTGTTCCACGCGGACTCGAGACCCCATCGGGTGCCCAGGAACATCGGGAAGCCCGGCTGCGGGAGCGGGCTCGGCGGGTTCGAGGTGGCGTTGGGCGGGAAGACCGGCGCCAGCAGGAAGAGGCTCTCCACAGTAGTGGGGTTGTTCACGGCGTACGGCCCCATGGTGAGCGCCCCGGCGGAGTAGGCGATGAACGCGATCTTGTCCACGTGCCGCTCTCTGCGGATGTACTCCACGACGGTGTGCAGCTCGTCCCGGTCGCTGTAGGAGTTGTTCAGCTGGAACGCGTAGTGCGGCGGGCCGGCGACGAATCCCGGCGGTCGTGGCTTCAGGAGGTTCTGGTTGGCCGGGTTGGCGTTGCGCGGGTCGTCCATCATGGGGCGCGGCGACCGTCCGGAGCCCTGGAGGTCCATCATGAAGACGTCGTAGCCGGCCTGGGCCAGCTGCTCCCCCCAGCTGTAGGAGCCGTGCTGGAGGTCGAAGGCCGCCAGGGCCGGGATGCTCCGGCCGTGCAGCATGAGAACGGCCTTGCGCTCCGGGAGGTGTCCCAGGGGCGTGCCGTCGCGCTCCCGCACGAAGAGCTTGACGAGGTCGTCCTGGTTCGCGGGGACGGTGGACTTGTGGGGAACCTCGTGGTCCGTCGTGATGATCGCTGCCATGGGAATCCTTCCGCGCTCGGTCCGGTGGCCCGGCGCCATGGCGACGCCGGCCCGGTTCGATGCGTACCCGTCCGCACGGTCCGATCGCCGGTCGGAGCCCATCAGGACGGGGAAACCCTTCGATCGGACGGGCGCGCGAGGGGGCGCACGCGGAGGCTCCGGCCGGACATGCGGGGTGTGACGTTCGCCGCTTGGGGCGGGGGGACTGGGCAGCTTGGTTACCCGCAAGTAGCATGGGGGTAGCAAGCGCGCGCTTAGCCGCGTGCCGGGCCGCGCGCCCAGCAGCAGCAGTGCCATCCCGCACCCTGGAGGAGAGCCATCGTGCCTCGTACCGTCAGGGACGTCGTCTTCGTCGACGGCGTCCGTACCCCGTTCGGCAAGGCGGGCCCGAAGGGCATCTACCACGAGACCCGCGCCGACGACCTCGTCGTGAAGGCCATCCGGGAGCTGCTGCGCCGCAACCCCGGCCTCGACCCGAAGAAGATCGACGAGGTCGCCATCGCCGCGACCACGCAGATCGGTGACCAGGGCCTGACCCTCGGCCGCACCGCCGGCATCCTCGCGGGCCTGCCGCAGTCCGTGCCGGGCTACTCCATCGACCGCATGTGCGCCGGTGCCCTCACCGCCGTCACCTCGGTCGCCGGCTCCATCGCCTTCGGCGCGTACGACGCCGTCATCGCCGGTGGTGTCGAGCACATGGGCCGTCACCCCATGGGCGAGGGCGTGGACCCGAACCCGCGGTTCGTCAGCGAGAAGCTGGTCGACGAGTCCGCCCTGTTCATGGGCATGACCGCCGAGAACCTGCACGACCGCTACCCGACCATCACCAAGCAGCGCGCCGACGAGTACGCCGTGCGCTCGCAGGAGAAGGCCGCCAAGGCGTACGCCGACGGCAAGATCCAGCAGGACCTGGTGCCGATCTCGGTGCGCCGCACCTCCCCCGAGGGCGGCGAGACGGGCTGGGGCCTGGTCACCGCCGACGAGCCGATGCGCCCGGGCACCACCCTGGAGTCGCTGGCGAACCTGAAGACGCCGTTCCGCGTCCACGGCAACGTCACCGCGGGCAACGCGGCCGGCCTGAACGACGGCGCCACCGCCTCGATCATCGCCTCCGAGGACTTCGCCCGCGAGAACAACCTCCCGGTGAAGATGCGCCTGGTCTCCTACGCCTTCGCCGGCGTCGAGCCCGAGGTCATGGGCTACGGCCCGATCCCGGCCACGGAGAAGGCCCTGGCCAAGGCCGGCCTGTCGATCGAGGACATCCAGCTCTTCGAGATCAACGAGGCCTTCGCCGTCCAGGTGCTCGCCTTCCTGGAGCACTACGGCATCGCCGACGACGACGCCCGCGTCAACCAGTACGGCGGCGCCATCGCGTACGGCCACCCGCTCGCCTCCTCCGGCGTCCGTCTGATGACGCAGCTGGCCCGCCAGTTCGAGGAGCAGCCGGAGGTCCGCTACGGCCTCACCACCATGTGCGTCGGCTTCGGCATGGGCGCCACGGTCATCTGGGAGAACCCGAACCACAAGGACGCCGGAGGCAGCAAGTGAGCACCACCGCAGAGCTTCTGAAGGGCGCCGCCGAGCTCTTCCCGGACGAGGTCGTCACCTCGGCCCACGTACGTCACTTCGAACTCCCCGCTGGCGCGGGCCGGTTCGCGCTGATCACGCTGGACAACGGCTTCGACCACACCAAGCCGACCACCTTCGGCCCGCAGTCGCTCGCCAACCTGAACACGGCGATCGACCAGGTCGAGGCGGAGGCCGCGAACGGTGAGATCGTCGGCGTCGGCATCACCGGCAAGCCGTTCATCTTCGCCGTCGGCGCGGACCTCAAGGGCGTCGAGCTGCTCAAGCAGCACTCCGACGCGCTCGCCATCGGCAAGGGCGGCCACGACGTCTTCAAGCGTCTCTCCGCGCTCGCCGTGCCGACCTTCGCGTACTACAACGGCGCTGCCATGGGCGGCGGCGTCGAGGTCGGTCTGCACTGCACCTACCGCACCGTGTCGAAGGCCCTGCCGGCCTTCTCGCTGCCCGAGGTCTTCCTCGGCCTGGTGCCCGGCTGGGGCGGCTGCACGATCCTGCCGAACCTGATCGGCGCGGAGAAGGCCGTCTCGGTCATCATCGAGAACAGCCTCAACCAGAACCGTCAGCTCAAGGGCAAGCAGGTCTTCGAGCTCGGCATCGCCGACGCGATCTTCGAGGGCGCCGACTTCCTGGAGCAGTCCCTCATCTGGACCGCCGGTGTCCTGAACGGCTCCGTCACGGTCGAGCGTCCCGAGATCGACCGCGGCGAGGCCTGGGACCAGGCCGTCGCCAAGGGCCGTGCCATCGCCGACTCCAAGGTGCACGGCGCCGCCCCGGCCGCCTACCGCGCCCTCGACATCGTCGAGGCCGCCAAGGACGGCGACCTGCAGAAGGGCTTCGGCGCCGAGGACCAGGCCCTCGCGGACCTGATCATGGGCGGCGAGCTGCGCTCCGGCATCTACGCCTTCAACCTGGTGCAGAAGCGCGGCAAGCGCCCGGCGGGCGCGCCGGACAAGAACCTGGCCCGCCCGGTCACCAAGGTCGGTGTCGTCGGTGCCGGTCTGATGGCCTCCCAGCTGGCCCTGCTCTTCCTGCGCCGCCTCGAGGTGCCGGTCGTCCTGACCGACATCGACCAGGAGCGCGTCGACAAGGGCGTGGGCTACGTCCACGGCGAGATCGACAAGCTGCTCGGCAAGGGCCGCATCAACCAGGACAAGGCCAACCGCCTCAAGGGCCTGGTCTCCGGTGTCCTGGACAAGGCGGCGGGCTTCGCGGACGCGGACTTCATCATCGAGGCCGTGTTCGAGGAGATGTCGGTCAAGCAGAAGGTGTTCGCGGAGGTCGAGGCGGTCGCTCCGGCGCACGCGATCCTCGCCACCAACACCTCCTCGCTGTCCGTCTCGGAGATGGCCTCCAAGCTCCGGCACCCGGAGCGCGTGGTCGGCTTCCACTTCTTCAACCCGGTCGCGATCCTCCCGCTCCTGGAGATCGTCCGCGGCGAGAAGACCGACGACGCCTCGCTGGCCACGGCCTTCGCCGTCGCCAAGAAGCTGAAGAAGACGGGTGTGCTGACGAAGGACGCTCCGGCGTTCGTCGTGAACCGCATCCTGACCCGCTTCATGGGCGAGATCCAGAACATCATCGACGAGGGCACCCCGGTGGCCGTGGCGGAGAAGGCGGTCGAGCCGCTGGGTCTGCCGATGTCCCCGCTGGTCCTCCTGGAGCTCGTCGGCCCGGCGATCGGTCTGCACGTCTCCGAGACCCTGAACCGCGCCTTCCCGGAGCGCTTCACGGTCTCCCCCAACCTGAAGGCGGTCGTCGAGGCCGGCAAGCGCGGCTTCTACGTCTACAACGCGGAGAACGGCTTCAAGCCGGAGCTCGACCCCGAGGTCGCCGCGCTCCTGAAGCAGGGCGACGTCGTCCTGACCGAGGAGCAGGCCCGCGACCGCGTCCTCGACGCGGTGGCGCAGGAGATCGGCCTGATGCTGGAGGAGGGTGTCGTCGCCGAGGCGCAGGACATCGACCTCTGCCTGATCACCGGTGCCGGCTGGCCCTTCCACCTGGGCGGCATCACGCCGTACCTGGACCGTGAGGGCGTCTCCGAGCGCGTCAACGGCAAGCGGTTCCTGGCGCAGGGCGTCGCGAGCGTCCCCGCGTAACGCTGCCGCATAACCCGTACGGGTGACGGCCCGGCACCACGAGGGTGGTGCCGGGCCGTCATGCTGTTCCCATGGACCTGCTGCCCCTGCTGATCGTCGACGGTGCCAACGTGGTCGGGTCGGTGCCCGACGGCTGGTGGAAGGACCGGCGCGGGGCCGCGGAGCGGCTGCGGGACCGGCTCGCCGAGCGCGGCGGGCCGGAGGACGGGCCGTTCACCGGACCGTACGAGATCGTGCTCGTCGTCGAGGGCCGGGCCCGGGGCGTGGAGTCCGTGCCGGGAGTACGGGTGGAGGACGCGCCCGGCAGCGGCGACGACCTGATCGCCCGGCTGGCCCGGGACGCGGCCGGCCGGCCGTGCCTGGTGGTCACGGCCGACCGGGAGCTGCGGCGGCGGGTCGAGGAGGCGGGCGCGGACTGCGTCGGCCCGCGGAGCCTCCCCTGAGCCAGGGACGTCAGTACTTCGCTTCCTGGCCCAGCCGGCCGAGGCGGCTGTGGCTCCTTCCGTACAGGAAGTAGACGACGATGCCGATGAGCATCCACACCGCGAAGCGGAACCAGGTCTCGCCGGGCAGGTTGAGCATCAGCCAGAGCGAGGCGGCGATGGAGAGGACCGGCAGCACCGGCACCCACGGCGTGCGGAAGGCGCGGTGCAGGTCGGGGCGGGTGCGGCGCAGGACGATCACGCCGGCGGCGACCATGACGAAGGCGAACAGGGTGCCGATGTTCACCAGGGTGGCGAGCTCGTTGATGCTGGTGAAGCCGGAGACGATCGCGATGACCACGCCGAGCAGGATGGTCGGCCGGTACGGGGTCTTGAACCTCGGGTGCGTCACCGAGAAGAAGCGGGGCAGCAGCCCGTCGCGGCTCATGGCGAAGAAGACGCGGGTCTGGCCGAGCAGCAGGATCAGACAGACCGTGGTGAGGCCGACGGCGGCGCCGAAGCTGATGACGCCCGCGTAGAACGGGTGTCCGACGGCCTTGAAGGCGTCGGCGAGCGGGGCGCTGACGGACAGTTCGGTGTAGTGCTGCATGCCGGTGACGACGAGCGCGACGGCCACGTAGAGCACGGTGCAGATGAAGAGCGAGCCGAGGATGCCGCGGGGCATGTCGCGCTGCGGAAGCTTGGTCTCCTCGGCGGCGGTGGCGACGACGTCGAAGCCGATGAAGGCGAAGAAGACGACCGAGGCGGCGGTGAAGATGCCCATCACGCCGAAGTTGGTGGGCTCGTAGCCGAAGATGAGCTGCACCATCGGCGAGTCCCAGTTGTTGCCGCCGCCCTCGGGGGTGACGGCCGGCGGGATGAAGGGGTCGTAGTTGTCGCCGACGATGAAGAACAGGCCCGCGATGATGACGATCATGACCACGGTCACCTTGATGGCGACGACGATCGCGGTGATCCGGGCCGACAGCTTCATGCCGACGACGAGGATCGCGGTCAGCACGAGGACCAGCAGGAACGCGAGGATGTCGAAGGTCCCGCCGGCCACGTCGGGGCCTTGCAGCGAGGCGGGCAGGTGCCAGTCGACGTTGTCCATCAGGGAGCGGACGTAACCGGACCAGCCGACGGCGACGACGGCGGTGCCGAGCGCGAACTCCAGGACGAGGTCCCAGCCGATGATCCAGGCCGGCAGCTCGCCGATGGAGGCGTACGCGAAGGTGTACGCCGATCCGGCGACCGGCACGGTCGAGGCGAACTCCGCGTAGCACAGGGCCGCCAGGGCGCAGACGATGCCCGCGGCCACGAACGCGAGGGCGGTGGCCGGGCCCGCGTTCTCCTTGGCGACCTTTCCGGTGAGCACGAAGATGCCGGTGCCGATGATGACACCGACACCGAACACCGTCAGATCCCAGGCGGAAAGGGATTTCTTGAGCGCGTGCTCGGGCTCCTCGGTGTCGCGGATCGACTGCTCGACCGTCTTCGTTCGGAACATCCCGGAATTCGCGCGTGGCTGCTGGTCCGTACTCACCGTCGCACCTCCTGGCAGTGGGGCTGCCCGCCCTCAGGCCAGAATGCACGCGGAAGGGCCGGTCGGCACCCGCAAGGGTGGTCCGACCGGCCCAAAGTTGACGCTGGGTGACCGAAGGTCAGTCGCGCGCGGGCTCCACGGCCTGGCTGCTGCTCTCGAACCGGCCGTCCAGGCGCGAGACCAGGCCGGTGACCTGACGGGCGATGTCCGGGGCGGTCAGCCCGATCTCGGCCAGGACCTCGCCGCGCGAGGCGTGGTCGAGGAAGCGCGGCGGGATGCCGAAGTCGCGCAGCGGCACGTCCACGCCCGCGTCGCGCAGCGCCTGGGCGACGGCGGAGCCGACGCCGCCGACGCGGCTGTTGTCCTCGACGGTGACGACCACCCGGTGCTGCTCGGCGAGCGGGGCCATCGCCTCGTCGACCGGCTTGACCCAGCGCGGGTCGACCACGGTGGTGGAGATGCCCTGCTTGTCGAGGAGGTCGGCGATCTCCAGGCACATGGGCGCGAGCGCGCCCACCGAGACGAGCAGGACGTCGGGCCTGTCGCTGCCGGCCTCGCGCAGCACGTCCATGCCGCCGACCCGGCGCAGGGCCGGGACGGCCGGGCCGACCGCGCCCTTGGAGAAGCGGACCACGGTGGGCGCGTCGGTGACCTCGACGGCCTCGCGCAGCTGGGCGCGGACCTGGTCGGCGTCGCGCGGCGCGGCGAGCCGGAGGCCCGGCACGACCTGGAGGATCGACATGTCCCACATGCCGTTGTGAGAGGCGCCGTCGGTGCCGGTGACACCGGCGCGGTCGAGCACGAAGGTGACGCCGCACTTGTGCAGGGCCACGTCCATCAGGACCTGGTCGAAGGCGCGGTTGAGGAAGGTCGCGTAGACCGCGAAGACCGGGTGGAGGCCGCCGGTGGCGAGGCCGGCCGCGGAGACCGCGGCGTGCTGCTCGGCGATGCCCACGTCGAACACGCGCTCGGGGAAGGCCTTGGCGAACTTGTCGAGGCCGACGGGCTGGAGCATGGCGGCGGTGATGCCGACGATGTCCTCGCGCTCCTTGCCGAGCGCGACCATCTCGTCGGCGAAGACGCCGGTCCAGTCGGCGCCGGAGGAGGCGATCGGCAGACCGGTGTCGGGGTGGATCTTGCCGACGGCGTGGAAGCGGTCGGCCTCGTCCTGGAGGGCCGGCTGGTAGCCGCGGCCCTTCTCGGTGAGGCAGTGCACGATGACCGGGCCGCCGAAGCGCTTGGCGCGCGTAAGGGCGGACTCCAGGGCCTCGATGTCGTGGCCGTCGATGGGGCCGACGTACTTCAGGCCGAGGTCCTCGAACATGCCCTGCGGGGCGATGAAGTCCTTCAGGCCCTTCTTCGCGCCGTGCAGCGTCTCGTAGAGCGGCTTCCCGACGACCGGGGTGCGCTCCAGGATGTCCTTGCCGCGGGCCAGGAAGCGCTCGTAGCCGTCGGTGGTGCGCAGGGTCGCCAGGTGGTTGGCGAGGCCGCCGATGGTGGGCGCGTAGGAGCGCTCGTTGTCGTTGACGACGATGACGAGCGGGCGGTCCTTGGCGTCGGCGATGTTGTTCAGCGCCTCCCAGGCCATGCCGCCGGTGAGCGCGCCGTCACCGATGACGGCGACGACGTGGTCGTCCTTCTTCAGGATCTGGTTGGCCTTGGCGAGGCCGTCGGCCCAGCCGAGGACCGTCGAGGCGTGCGAGTTCTCGATGACGTCGTGCTCGGACTCGGCCTGCGAGGGGTAGCCGGACAGGCCGCCCTTCATCTTCAGCTTGGAGAAGTCCTGGCGGCCGGTGAGCAGCTTGTGCACGTAGCTCTGGTGGCCGGTGTCCCACAGGACCTTGTCCTTGGGCGAGTCGAAGACGCGGTGCAGGGCGATGGTCAGCTCGACCACGCCGAGGTTGGGACCGAGGTGCCCGCCGGTCTTGGAGACGGCGTCCACGAGGAACGACCTGATCTCTTCGGCCAGCAGGTCCAGCTGTTCCGAGGAGAGCCGGTCCAGATCTCGCGGTCCCCTGATACGGGTCAGCAACGCCACCCGTGCCTCCTTGCGTTTGAACTGGTCGAGCTTGCCGATTTGTCGAGTCTAATGTTCCGTCTTGGATCGTGGGCATCGGGCCCGGAGTGGCGCACCACCCTGATGGCCGACACACCACTGATCCGTCTGCCCCGTCCACTGGTCCGGACGCAGCAGTGCCCGGCGACGGTTTCCCGGCGCCGGGCGGACTGGCTGTGGTGTGGGTTACGCGCGGCCCGCGGTCTTCTGCGTGCGGCGGGACACCGAGTCGATCACGACGGCGGCGAGCAGCACCGCGCCGGTGATCATGTTCTGGATCGCGTTGGACATGCCGATCATGTTCAGGCCCTGCTGGATCGACTGGATCACGATCATTCCCAGGAGTGCCGACCAGACCTTGCCGCGGCCGCCGAAGAGGCTGGTGCCGCCGATCACGGCCGCCGCGATGACCAGCATCAGCGTGTTGCCGCCGCCGAGGCTCTTGGTCGCGCCGCCGGAGAGGCTCGCGATGAACAGGCCGCCGAAGGCGGCGAGGGTGCCGGAGATCGCGAAGACGGCGATCCGGACCCGGTCCACGTTGATGCCGGCGCGGCGGGCCGCCTCGGCGTTGCCGCCGACCGCGAAGACCTTGCGGCCGAAGAGGGTGCGGCGGGCGACGAAGTCGGCGAGCACCAGGACGGCCAGGAAGAGCACCAGGGCGAGCGGCAGGCCGCGGGCGCCGGCGGGCTCGTTCATGACGTACGCGACGACGAGGACGAGGACCGCGACGACGGCGGTGCGCAGCACGATCTCGCTGACCGGGCGGGCCGGCAGGAGGGCGGCCTTGCGGCGGCTGCTGTCGCGCAGCAGCGAGAACAGGTACGCGGCGATGGCGACCAGGGCGAGGCCGTAGGCGGCGATCTTGTCGGCGAAGAAGTAGTTGGTGAGGTTCTCCACCACGCTGCCGGACGGCGTGTTGATGGAGCCCTCGCCGCCCATGAGCCACTCCTGGAGACCCATCCAGCCGAGGAAGCCGGCCAGGGTGACCACGAAGGCGGGGACGCCGATCTTCGCGAAGAAGAAGCCGTGCAGCGCGCCGATGGCGGTGCCGGTGAGCACCGCGAGCAGGATGGCCAGCCACTCGTTCATGCCGTTGCTGACCTGGAGGCCGGCCCACACGGCGGCGCCGACGCCGGCGACCGAGCCCATGGAGAGGTCGATCTCGCCGAGGACGAGCACGAAGACGATGCCGACGGCCATGATGCCGAGGCCGGAGGCGTACACGGCAACGTTGGCGACCGAGCTCGCGGACAGGAAGTTGCTGTTCTGGAGCTGGAAGACGACGGCGATGACGATCAGGCCGAGGATCACGGGGAGCGAGCCGAGCTCGCCGCCGCGGATCTTGCGGGTGAACTCGGTCCAGTAGCCCTTGATGCCCTCCTCGCGGACGAGGAGGCGGGGGTCGACGGCCGGGACCGGGGCGGCCGACTCCTCGACGGTGGTGTCCGGGGTCTCCGGGGCGGGGTTCTTCGTGAGGTCGCTCACTTGGCGTCCTCCTTCGAGGCGGTGCGGGCCTGCCGGCGGGTCACGGCGTTGTCCGTGGCACCGGTGATGGCGGCGATGATCGTCTCGTGGGTGGTGTCCTTGACGTCGAAGACACCGTTGTTGCGGCCGAGGCGGAGCACGGCGACCTTGTCCGCGACGGCGCGGACGTCGGCCATGTTGTGGCTGATGAGGATGACGCCGTGGCCGCGCTCGCGCAGCCGCTCCACGAGGTCGAGCACCTGTGCGGTCTGCTCGACGCCGAGGGCGGCGGTGGGCTCGTCCAGGATGACGATCTTGGGGTCGCCGATCAGGGCGCGGGCGATGGCCACGACCTGTCGCTGGCCGCCGGAGAGGGCGGCGACGGGTATGCGGACCGACGGGATGCGGATGGAGAGGGTGTCCAGGAGCTCCCGGGCGCGCTTCTCCATGGCGATCTCGTCGAGGACCCGGGCGGAGCTGAGCTCGCTGCCGAGGAAGAGGTTGGCGACCACGTCGAGGTTGTCGCAGAGCGCCAGGTCCTGGTAGACGGTCGCGACCCCGAGGTTCTGGGAGTCGTGGGGCTTGGTGATCTGGACCGGACGGCCGTCCCACTCGATGGTGCCCTCGTCGATCGGGTGGACGCCCGAGATCGTCTTGACGAGGGTGGACTTGCCGGCGCCGTTGTCGCCCACCAGGGCGACGACCTCTCCGGCATGGATCTCCAGATCGACGTCGGTGAGCACCTGGACGGCGCCGAACCGCTTGGAGACCCCGCGCAACGCCAGCACGGGCGTAGCGGACACGTGAATCATCTCCTTCGCCGCCTGACCGGCGGGGATGTGGTGCGGGGGTTCCTCCCTCGGAGGGAGGGAGAGGAGGAGGGGGGTACGAGGGGAGTCCGGCGCCCCGCCCCCGCTTGCGGGGCGTTGTGACGGGGCGGGGTGCGCCGGACCGGTTCCGTGGGGCGGAGGGGTTACTTGATGCCCGCCGCGTCGCAGGCCGCCTTGTACTCGGCGGTGCAGATGTCGGCCGCCTTGTAGACGTTGTCGGCGATGATCGTGGAGGCGATGTTCTCCTTGGTCACGATCTGCGCGTCGTAGAGCTTGGCCGGGATGTCCTTGAACTCGCCGGTGAGGCTGGTGACCTTGACCGGGGTGAGGCCGTCGATCTTCTCGCCCTTGAGGAGCTTGACCGCGATCTCGGCGGTGGTCTCGGCCTCGGGCTTGATCTGCTTGTAGATCGTGAAGGACTGGTCGCCCTTCAGGATGCGCTGCAGACCGGCGAGTTCGGCGTCCTGGCCGCCGACCGGGACCTTGACGCCCTGCTTGTTGAGGGCGGTGATGATGCCGCCGGCCATGCCGTCGTTGGCGGAGTAGACGCCCTGGAAGCCGTCCTTGCCCAGGGAGTCGATGGCGGCACCCATCTTCTTGTTGGCCTCGTCCGGGGACCAGTCCGGGATGTCCTGCTCGTAGACGACCTTCTTCACGGCGCCGTCGATGACGCTGTGGGCGCCCTTCTTGAACAGCGGGGCGTTCGGGTCGGTCGGCGAGCCGTTGATCATGACAACGTTGGCGTCCTTCGCCTTGTCGCCGAGCGCCTTCACCAGGGCCTCGCCCTGCAGGCGGCCGATCTTCTCGTTGTCGTACGAGACGTAGGCGGAGATCGGGCCCTCGGCCAGGCGGTCGTACGCGACGACCTTGACGCCCTTCTTCTCGGCCTGCTGCACCCAGGACTTGGTGGCCTTGTAGTCGACCGAGTCCAGGATGATGACCTTCACGCCCTGGGTGACGAGGGCGTCGAACTGCTTCTTCTGCGTCTCGGTGTCCTGCGCGGCGTTGTTGTACTTGACCTCGCAGTCGGAGCAGAGGGCCTTGATCTTCGCCTCGATGATCGGGCGGTCGAAGGTCTCGTAGCGCGTGGTCTTGTTCTCGGGCAGCAGCAGACCGATGGTCTTGCCGTCGCCGCCGCTCGCACCGTCGGAGCCGTTGTCGCCGGCCTTGCCACAGGCGGCGAGGGAGAGGGCCATGGAAACCGCGGCCGTGCCTATGACGACGCGACGCGTCACTGCGTTCATGTGGGGTTGCCTCCCTGACGAGGCCGCGACGTTGCGGCCGAGGTGGCTGGAAGTCAACTCGGCCGCGGCTTCAACGTCAAGAAGTAAATCTTTAACGAGATGGCAACGGTGCCATTCGTTATCTAAGTGAAGGCAGGCGTCCTGGCACCGGCGGCGGCCGAAAGGCCACCCTCAGACCCATGCAAAAGCGTCGAATCGCCCATCTCGCTCAAGACGAGGGCGAGGGCGCCCAGCACCTCGGCGCGCCCGCCCAGGGCCCCGGGGGCCAGCGAGAGCTGCCGGGCGGCGCTGGGGATGGCGTAACGCGACACGGAGTCCCTGATGGGCGCCAGGACCAGCTCTCCGGCCTCCGCCAGGTCGCCGCCGAGCACGACCCGGCTCGGGTTCAGAAGGTTGCAGAGGTTGGCGATGCCGCTGCCGATGTGGCGGCCGACGTCCGCGACCACCCGGCGGCAGCCGGGGTCGCCCTCGCGGGCCAGCTGGACCACCCGTTCCATGGTCAGGTCGGGCCCGTGGCTGGACTGGAGCAGCGGCAGGACGTAGCGGGCCGCCGTGAAGGTCTCCAGGCAGCCCCTGTTGCCGCAGCGGCACACCGGACCCGACTCGTCCAGGGTGATGTGGCCGATCTCGCCGGCCGTGCCGCCCGGGCCCCGGTAGACCCTGCCGTCGATCACCAGACCGGCGCCGACACCGCTGGCCACCTTGATGTACGCGAGGTCCTTGACGCCCCGCCCGCTGCCCCAGACCAGCTCGCCGAGGGCGCCGAGGTTGGCGTCGTTGTCGACGTGCACGGGCACGCCGAGCCGGGCCGAGAGCTCGTCCGCCGGGTTGATCCCGCTCCAGCCCGGCAGGATCGACGTGGAGCCCAGCGTGCCCGAGGAGACGTCGATCGGGCCGGGCACGCCCAGGCCCACGCCGACGACCTTGTCCCGGCCGATGCCGGTGGCCGCGATCAGGCGGCTGACCAGCTGCTCCGCCCGGTCGAAGCCCTCCGCGGCGGAGGCGTCGACGTCCAGCGGCTCGGCCTCCTCCGCGAGCACCTGGTGGGCCAGGTTGCCGACCGCGACCCGCAGGTGGGTGTGCCCGAAGTCCACGCCGATGACGATGCCGGCGTCGCCGCTGAGCGAGACGCTGCGGGCCCGTCGGCCGCCCGCCGAGGTCGGCGTGACCTCGACGGTCCCGCCGTCCTTCAGCTCCCGCACGATGTTGGAGACCGTGGCGGCGGACAGGCCGGTCGTCCGGGCGATCTCCGCCTGGGTGAGCGATCCGGCCATCCGTACCGCCCGGACGACCCGCTCGAGATTGGCCCGGTGCAGCGAGGACTGCGACCCCGGAGTCTCCATTGACTCTCTCCACCCTACGACGTGTACAAGTTATGAACTCCAAGCTCCTTCGTGGGCCTTGTCGCCGTCAAGTCCTCGACGGTAGTCGTATCCGGAACGAAAAAGTCCGGCCCCGGAGAGAGGACCCTCCGGGGCCGGACGTCGAGCGACCGGCTCGTTACTTGAGCGTGGCCGAAGTGAGACCCGCCTGGACCTGGCGCTGGAAGGACAGATAGACCACCAGCATCGGGATCATGGCGATGGTGACGCCCGCGAAGAGCACCGGCAGGTCGGTCTCGTAGCCCTGCTGCTGCTCCAGCTGGATCAGGCCCTGGGTGAGCACGTAGCGCTCCGGGTCGTCACCGCTCTGCGGCTGCATCAGCACCGTCGGCAGGATGAACTGGTTCCACTGCCCCAGCGTGTTGAAGATGCCGACGCTGAGCAGGCCCGGCTTGGCCATCGGGAGCATCACCTGGAAGAAGGCCCGGGTGTGCGAGGCCCCGTCGAGGATCGCCGCCTCGAAGACCGCCGTCGGCAGCGTCCGGAAGAAGGAGTGCATGAAGAAGACGGTGAACGGCATCGAGTAGGCGACGTACACCAGGATCAGACCCTGGTAGGTGTTGAGCATCCCGAGCATCTTCACCATGAAGAAGAGCGGGACGAGCGCCAGGAAGACCGGGAACATGGCACCGGCCACGAAGAAGTAGTAGACGAGCCGGTTGCCCCAGAACTCGTAGCGCGCGAGCACGTACGCCGCCATCGAGCCGAAGAGCATGGTGAGCGGCACCGAGAACACCAGGACGATCACGGTGTTCACGAAGTAGTCGCCGATGCCCTTGTTCCAGGCCCGGGTGAAGACGTCCAGGGACCAGTTCTCCGGCCAGCCGAAGGCGGACCCGGCGATCTGCCCGTCGGTCTTGAACGAGCTCAGCACGAGCCAGATCAGCGGCAGCACGATCATCAGCGCCCACAGGGCGAGGAAGCCGTGCGAGAAGACGTTGAGGACGGTGCCCTCGCGGGCCGGGCCGGGCGCGGGCGTGCGCCCCTTGCCCGCCGCGCGCTGCCGCGGCACGGCGGCCCCGCCGGCGGCGGTGGTGTCGGACTTCTGGATGGGTGCAGTCATCGTCGTTCTCCCGCTCAGAACTCGAGGCGCTCGCGGCGGGTGGCGCGCAGCGTGACCACGGACACGATCAGGGTGAGCAGCAGCATCACGACGCCCATGGCGCAGGCGTAGCCGCTCTTGCCGAAGTAGAGGAAGTTGCGCATCATGACCGTCGACATGACCTCGCTGTGGTGGTCGGGCCCACCGCCGTAGTCACCGGAGGTCATGGTGGAGACGAGGACGAACATGTCCATCGCGACGATGCCGAGGTAGACCCAGGCGGTCTGCACGGAGTCCCAGAGCAGCGGCAGCGTGATCTTGAAGAAGGACTGGGCGCGGCCGGCGCCGTCGATCAGCGCGGCCTCGTAGATGTCGCGCGGGATGGACTGCATCGCGGCGGAGAACAGCACCAGGTAGAAGCCGACGCCGTGCCAGACGACGACCGCGATGAGGGCCCACAGGACGAAGTCCGGCTCGTTGAGCCACTCCACCGGCTGGTCGGCCTCGACGAGGCCGAGCTTGAGGAGGAGGCCGTTGAGCATGCCGCCGGCGTCGCTGCGGTACACGGCGCCGAAGAGCACCGCGAGGATCGCGAGCGAGAGCACCTGCGGGAAGAAGTAGACGACCTTGTAGAACTTGGATCCGGCGACGCCCGCGACGCCGCCGGCCCGGCTCCGCCCGCCCGCGTTCACCATGAAGGCGAAGAAGAGGGCGAGCAGAATGGTGATCACCGGGATGAACACCAGGAACAGGATGTTGTGCCAGACCGCTCCCAGGAAGACGTCGTCCTCGAAGAGGGCGGCGTAATTGTCGAAGCCGACGAAGGAGAAGTCCTGTGACTGGCCTTTCCAGTCGGTCAGCGAGTAGCCGAACGTCTGGATGTACGGCCAGATGACGAAGACCAGATAGAGGGCCACGGGTATGAAGAGGAATCCCGTGACGAACTTGTACTGCCCTTTGCGCATGGCGTTCCTGTCCCTGATGTCCCCGGATGAGGTGTCGCGTCCCGGACCGCGCGTCAGTCGCGGCGGTTGTTCTTGGACGCCGGGTCCTTGGCGGCCTTGTCGACGGCGGCCTGGGCCCGCTTGAGCCATTCCGCGGGCTGGATGCGCTTGGCCATCAGCTCGTTGGACGCGTTCTGGATCTCGGTGTCCATCTCGCTGTACCACTCGGTGTACAGGTAGCGGAACGTGTTGGTGCCGGCCGCCTTGGAGGCCTCGACCGTGGACTGGGTGCCCGGGCGGAGCTTGACGCTCGGGTCCACGCCGTCGGCGAGGATGGTGAGCGAGTTGGCCTCCTTGGCGAAGAGCGTCGACCACTCCTTGGAGAGCATCATCCGCATGAACTCCTTCGCCTCGGCCAGGTTCCTGGCCTTGGCGGGGATGATGAAGGGCTCGCCCGAGCCGGCCCGGATCGCCTCGTAGGGCATCTTGCTGCCGGGCAGCAGCGGCATCGGCATGAACTTCATGTCGAAGTCGGCCGGGGTCTGCTTGAGCTGCTCGTTCTCCAGCCAGGAGCCACAGGTGATGAAGGCGGCCTTGTACTGGTTCCAGCGGGTCTGGGACTCGGTGTGCTCCAGGCCGTTGGTGCCGGGCATCAGGTAGCCCTTCTCGACCACCTCGTAGACCGCCTCGACGGCCTGCTTGGCGGCGTCGGAGCCGACGAAGGCCTTGGGGTCGAGGTTGTCGATGGCCTTCATGGCCTCGAGACCGCCGGTCTTGGCGATCAGGTCCATGATGGCGACGTTGATGTAGTACGGGTACTTGCCCTGGTGGGCGAGGCCGCCGATGCCCTGGGAGGTGGCGTCCTTGCAGATCGCGAGGAAGTCGTCCCAGGTCTTCGGCTCGGTCCAGCCCTTCTCCTTGAAGAGCTTCCCGGAGTACCACAGGCCCCACACCGTGTAGATGTAGTTGAGGGCGACGACCTTGCCCTCCTGCAGGCCGGCGTCGATGGTGCCCGGGATGAGGGTGTCGCGGACCTTCTTGTTCGGGTCGTCGACGGACGGCGCGTCGAGGACCTCGGCGAGGTCGAGCAGCTGGCCGTTCTTGTGCAGGACGTCGATCTTGATCTTCTGGGCGCCGGAGTCGTCGACGATGTCCGGCGGGTTGCCGGCGTTGAAGCGCGGCTGGAGCTTGCCGGTGATCTCCTGGGTGCCGGTGTGGGTGGCGGTGATGCCCCACTTCTTGTTGAAGCTGGCCTCCCAGGCCTTGGCGTACTCGTCGCCGTACCCGCCCTTGAAGACGACGACGTCGATCTTGCCGCCCTTGGCGACGCCGAACGGATTGTCCTTCGTCTTCTCGCCCTTGGGCTTGTCGTTGCCCGAGTCGTCGCCACCGCTGGAGGCGCACGCGGACAGGAAACTCATGGTGGGCACCGAGATCAGACCGAGTGCGGCGGAACGCTTGATCAGATCGCGACGGCCGAGGCCCTCATTGTTCTGGGCGGAGGTGGATCCCATGCTCAAGTCCTCGCCTTCATTCAGGACTCAGGCGGTGTACCGGTCGCCCGTACAAGTTCGCCTCAGGCGAAGGGCCCCGCCACCGCGGTCAATTGCAGCTGGGTCGTGCAGGCGTCGGGCCGTCGTCGGTAGGGCTTGGTTTCTCCACGACGGGCGGGACGCCGACAGGTATAGTCCACTTCCCGTCGCCGGAGCAAGATCGAAACCAGCTTTCCCCGACAGTCTTCTCCGAGTTGAGACCTGCGGGATATCCGAGCCGTTTCTGCCCCGTTTCCTCCCTCGAATCGGCGTCAACACCCTTGACACCACCTGAGACTTGCCCTTCTCCTGGGTTCTTGCGCGATCGGTTTGACAACGTTGTCTAGAACCAGCGGCAGGAGCGACGACACGGTATGCACCCCCATCTCAGAGCGGTCTCCCTGGCGGCCTCGGCGGCGCTGATCCTGGCCCTCGTCCCCACGGTGGCTCAGGCGGTTCCGGGCGCATCGGAACAACCCGGCGGAACGGCACGCGAATTCACCACCTCCTTCGAAGCGGAGGAAACCCAGCCGACCTGGCGTAACACCGTCGAAGTCGGCCCCGACGGAAAGAAGCGGACATCCGGCGTCGACGGCGGATTCGTCACCGGCATACCCGGAAACGTCACCGACCGGGTCACGGCCCTGCGGGCCAGCGGCGAGCACGCCGGCGCCGGCGAGGTCAAGGAGAACCTGGTCGACCTGCAGCCCGGCACGAAGTGGCTGGTGTTCGAGCCCACCGCGTGGATCGAGTTCGACCTGGACTCCCCCGTCAGGCTCGCCACCTACGCGCTGACGTCGGCGAACGACGCCGCCGAGCGCGATCCGCGCGACTGGACCCTCGAAGGCTCGGCCGACGGCAAGGAGTGGACGGTCCTCGACACCCGCTCCGGCGAGAGCTTCGCCAGGCGCTTCGAGACCAGGACGTACGACATCGCCGGCGGCGGCACGACCGCGTACGCGCACTACCGCCTGGAGATCACCAGGAACGCGGGCGCGGGCCTCACCCAGCTCGCCGACGTTCAGTTCTCGAACGGGGACACCTCCCAGCCCGTGCCCGAGGAGATGCGCAGCCATCCCGACCGCGGCCCCAGCGGCTCCCCCACCGCCAAGGCCGGAGCGGGCTTCACCGGCAAGCGCGCGCTGCGCTACGCGGGCACCCACAAGGGCGAGGGCCGCGCGTACTCGTACAACAAGGTCTTCGACGTCGACACCCGGATCGTCCGGAACACCGAGCTGTCGTACAAGATCTTCCCGTCGATGTCGGCCTCGGAGACCGACCTGAACTACCCGGCCACGAACGTGTCCGTGGACCTCGCCTTCACCGACGGCACCTATCTGAGCGACCTGGGCGCCACCGACTCGTACGGCGGGCTCCTGACCCCGAGCGGCCAGGGCGCCGCGAAGCGGCTCTACGTCAACCAGTGGAACCAGGTCACCGCGCAGATCGGCGAGGTCGCGAACGGGAAGACCGTGGACCGGATCCTGGTCGCCTACGACTCGCCCAAGGGCCCGGGCAGGTTCCAGGGCTGGATCGACGACCTGGCGATCGCGCCGAGGCAGCCGCGGGAACCATACGAGCGGCTCTCCGACTACGCGTCGACCACGCGCGGCACCCACTCCTCCGGCTCCTTCTCGCGCGGCAACACCTTCCCGGCCACCGCCGTCCCGCACGGCTTCAACTTCTGGACGCCGGTGACGAACGCGGCGACCCAGAGCTGGATCTACGAGTACGCGCGCGGCAACAACGCCGAAAACCTGCCCACCCTCCAGGCGCTGTCCGCCAGCCACCAGCCCAGTCCCTGGATGGGCGACCGGCAGACCTTCCAGGTGATGCCCTCGGCCGCCGCGGGCGCCCCGCCCACCGACAAGGCGGCCCGTGCCCTGCCGTTCCGGCACGCGAACGAGACGGCGAGGCCGCACCACTACGGCGTCACCTTCGAGAACGGCCTGAAGGCCGAGATCGCCCCGGCCGACCACGCGGCCGTCATGCGCTTCACCTATCCCGGCGACGACGCGAGCGTGGTCCTCGACAACGTCACCGAGCAGGGCGGGCTCACCCTCGACCCGGCGACGCGCTCCTTCACGGCCTACTCCGACGTGAAGAGCGGGCTGTCGACGGGCGCGGGCCGGATGTTCGTGTACGGCGTCCTCGACGCGCCGGTCACCTCGTCCGCCGCGCAGGGCGTGAAGGGTCACCTCCGCCTCGACGCGGGCCCCGACCGCACGGTCACCCTGCGGATCGCGACCTCGCTGATCTCCGTCGAGCAGGCG
Source organism: Streptomyces sp. NPDC127114 (assembly GCF_042677525.1). Classification (NCBI taxonomy): domain Bacteria; kingdom Bacillati; phylum Actinomycetota; class Actinomycetes; order Kitasatosporales; family Streptomycetaceae; genus Streptomyces; species Streptomyces sp. NPDC127114. The sequence goes on along the minus strand of NZ_JBHXTJ010000033.1, from coordinate 60,113 downwards.
AAGGCGAACCTCGCCGACGAGATCCCGGAGGGCACGGACTTCGACACCGTCCGCGAGCGGGCCCAGCAGGCCTGGGACGAGGTGCTCGGCCGGGTCACCGTCGAGGGCGCGACCCACGACCAGCTGGTGACCCTCTACTCCAGCCTCTACCGGCTGTACCTGTACCCCAACTCCGGCTTCGAGAAGGTCGGTTCGACCTACAGGTACGCGAGCCCGTTCTCGCCGCCGGCCGGGCCCGACACCCCGACCCGTACCGGCGCGCAGGTCGTCGAGGGCAGGCCGTACGTCAACAACGGCTTCTGGGACACCTACCGCACCACCTGGCCGGCCTACTCCTTCCTCACCCCGCGGAAGGCGGGCGAGCTGGTCGACGGCTTCGTGCAGCAGTACAAGGACGGCGGCTGGATCTCCCGCTGGTCCTCCCCCGGCTACGCGGACCTGATGACCGGCACCTCCTCGGACGTGGCCTTCGCGGACGCGTACGTGAAGGGCGTCGACTTCGACGCGGAGGCGGCGTACGAGGCGGCCCTGAAGAACGCCACCGTCGTGGCGCCCAGCCGCGGCGTCGGACGCAAGGGCATGGAGACCTCCCCGTTCACCGGCTACGCGTCGACCGAGACCCACGAGGGCCTGTCCTGGTCCCTGGAGGGCTACCTCAACGACTACGGCATCGCGAAGATGGGCCAGGCGCTCTACGAGAAGACCGGCAGGACGCGCTACCGGGACGAGGCGGCGTACTTCCTCGACCGCGCCCGGAAGTACGTGTCGCTGTTCGACGCCAAGGCCGGTTTCTTCCAGGGCCGGGACGCGAAGGGCGCCTGGCGGGTGCCCTCGGCGTCGTACGACCCGCGTATCTGGGGCTACGACTACACGGAGACCAACGGCTGGGGCTACGCCTTCACGGCCCCCCAGGACTCCCGGGGCCTCGCCAATCTGTACGGCGGGCGAGCGGGCCTCGCGAAGAAGCTGGACGCGTACTTCGCCACGCCGGAGACGGCCTCGCCCGACGTCGCCGGCTCGTACGGCAGCGTCATCCACGAGATGACCGAGGCGCGGGACGTGCGGATGGGCATGTACGGCCACTCCAACCAGGTCGCGCACCACGTGCCGTACATGTACGACGCGGCCGGGCAGCCGTGGAAGACGGCGGAGAAGGTCCGTGAGGTCCTCTCCCGGCTCTACACCGGCAGCGAGATCGGCCAGGGCTACCACGGTGACGAGGACAACGGCGAGCAGTCGGCCTGGTTCCTGTTCTCCGCGCTCGGCTTCTACCCGCTGGTGATGGGCAGTGGGGAGTACGCGATCGGTTCGCCGCTGTTCACGAAGGCGACGGTGCGGATGGACAACGGCCGCACGCTGGTCGTGGAGGCGCCGCGCAACAGCGCCCGCAACATCTACGTGCAGGGCGTGAAGGTCGACGGCGTGCCGTGGAACTCGACGGCGCTGCCGCACCGGCTGCTCGCGAAGGGCGGCACGCTGAAGTTCGCGATGGGTCCCCGGCCCTCCGCGTGGGGCACGGGCGGCAAGGCGGCCCCCGTCTCGATCACCCAGGACGACGAGGTGCCGGCGCCGCGGGCGGACCTGGTCGCGGGAGCGGGTGCGGGGCCGCTGTTCGACGACACGTCGGCGACGGCGGGGCCGCTGGCCGGCCCGGTGGGGCTGCCCGTGGCCGGCCCGGTGAGGGCGGTCCAGTACACGCTGACCTCGTCGGCGGACCGGGCGAAGGCGCCGGCGGGCTGGGTGCTCCAGGGCTCGGCGGACGGGGTGACCTGGACGGACCTGGACCGGCGGGACGGCGAGTCCTTCGCGTGGAACCGGCAGACCCGGGTGTTCTCGGTGGCGAAGCCCGGCGCGTACGCGAAGTACCGCCTGGTGGTGGCCGGTCCGGCCGCCGCCGAGCTCGCGGAGGTGGAGCTGCTGGGCTGACGCCCGGCCGGTCCGCCCATGAGGAAGGGCCCTCTCCCCCGGCGGGGAGAGGGCCCTTGCCCTACCGGACCTCCGGCGGTCAGCCGCGGATCAGGTTGCGCAGCACGTACTGCATGATGCCGCCGTTGCGGTAGTAGTCCGCCTCACCGGGGGTGTCGATGCGGACGACCGCGTCGAACTCGACACCGGTGTCGGTGGTGACCTTGACCGTGCTCGGGGTGGTGCCCTCGTTCAGCTCGGTGATGCCCGTGATGGAGAAGGTCTCCTCACCGGTCAGGCCGAGCGAGTCGGCCGTCTGGCCGGCCGGGAACTGGAGCGGGAGCACGCCCATGCCGATGAGGTTCGAGCGGTGGATGCGCTCGTACGACTCGGTGATGACGGCCTTGACGCCGAGGAGCGCGGTGCCCTTGGCCGCCCAGTCACGGGACGAGCCGGAGCCGTACTCCTTGCCGCCCAGGATGACCAGCGGGGTGCCGGCGGCCTGGTAGTTCTGCGAGGCGTCGTAGATGAAGGAGACCGGGCCGCCCTCCTGCGTGAAGTCGCGGGTGTAGCCGCCCTCGGTGCCCGGCGCGATCTGGTTGCGCAGGCGGATGTTGGCGAAGGTGCCGCGGATCATGACCTCGTGGTTGCCTCGGCGCGAGCCGTAGGAGTTGAAGTCACGACGCTCCACACCGTGCTCGGTGAGGTACTTGCCGGCCGGGGTGTCGGCCTTGATGGCACCGGCCGGGGAGATGTGGTCGGTGGTGACCGAGTCGCCGAGCTTCGCGAGCACGCGGGCGCCCGTGATGTCGGTGACCGGGGTGGTCTCCATCGTCATGCCCTCGAAGTACGGGGGCTTGCGGACGTAGGTCGACTCGGCGTCCCACTCGAAGGTGCTGCCGGTCGGGATCGACAGGGCCTGCCACTGGGCGTCGCCCGCGAAGACGTCCTCGTACGACTTGGAGAACATGTCCTCGCCGATGGCGTTGGCCACGACGTCGTTGACCTCGGCCTCGGACGGCCAGATGTCGGCCAGGTAGACCGGCTTGCCGTCCTGGTCGACGCCGAGGGCGTCCTTGGTGATGTCCACCTTCATGGAGCCCGCGATGGCGTACGCGACGACCAGCGGCGGGGAGGCCAGGTAGTTCATCTTGACGTCGGGGTTGATGCGGCCCTCGAAGTTCCGGTTGCCGGAGAGGACCGAGGTGACCGCGAGGTCGTGCTCGTTGACGGCCTTGGAGACCTCCTCCGGCAGCGGGCCGGAGTTGCCGATGCAGGTGGTGCAGCCGTAGCCGACGAGGTTGAAGCCGACCTTGTCGAGATACGGGGTGAGGCCCGCCTTGTCGAAGTAGTCGGTGACGACCTTCGAGCCCGGGGCGAGGGTGGTCTTGACCCACGGCTTGCGGGTCAGGCCCTTCTCCACGGCCTTCTTCGCGACGAGCGCGGCGGCGACCATGACGTACGGGTTCGAGGTGTTGGTGCAGGAGGTGATCGCGGCGACGGTGACGGCGCCGTGGTCGAGCGTGTAGGTCGTGCCGTCGGGGGCGGTCACCTGGACCGGGTTCGACGGGACGCCGTTGCTGACGGCCGGGGCGTCGGAGGCCGGGAAGGACTCCTGGCCCGCCTCGTCGACCATGTCGACGTAGTTGCGGACGTCCTGCTTGAACTGCTCGGCGGCGTTCGCGAGGACGATGCGGTCCTGCGGGCGCTTCGGGCCGGCGATCGACGGGACGACGGTGGAGAGGTCGAGCTCCAGCTTCTCGGAGAAGTCGGGCTCGGCGGCCGGGTCGAGCCAGAGGCCCTGCTCCTTGGCGTACGCCTCGACGAGCGCGACCTGCTGCTCGGAGCGGCCGGTGAGCTTGAGGTAGTTCAGGGTCTCGCCGTCGATCGGGAAGATCGCGGCGGTGGAGCCGAACTCCGGCGACATGTTGCCGATGGTGGCGCGGTTGGCGAGGGACGTGGCGGCGACGCCCTCACCGTAGAACTCGACGAACTTGCCGACGACGCCGTGCTTGCGCAGCATCTCGGTGATCGTGAGGACCAGGTCGGTGGCGGTGGTGCCGGTGGGCAGCTCGCCGGTCAGCTTGAAGCCGACGACGCGCGGGATCAGCATGGAGACCGGCTGGCCGAGCATGGCGGCCTCGGCCTCGATGCCGCCGACGCCCCAGCCCAGCACGCCGAGGCCGTTGACCATGGTGGTGTGCGAGTCGGTGCCGACGAGGGTGTCGGGGTACGCCTGGCCGTTGCGGACCATGACCGTGCGGGCCAGGTGCTCGATGTTCACCTGGTGGACGATGCCGGTGCCCGGCGGGACGACCTTGAAGTCGTCGAAGGCGGTCTGGCCCCAGCGCAGGAACTGGTAGCGCTCCTTGTTGCGGCCGTACTCGAGCTCGACGTTCTGCGCGAAGGCGTCGTTGGTGCCGAACTTGTCGGCGATGACGGAGTGGTCGATGACCATCTCGGCCGGGGAGAGCGGGTTGATCTTCGCCGGGTCGCCGCCGAGCGCCGCGACGGCCTCGCGCATGGTGGCGAGGTCGACGACACAGGGGACACCGGTGAAGTCCTGCATGATCACGCGCGCCGGCGTGAACTGGATCTCCTGGCTCGGCTGGGCCTGCGAGTCCCAGTTGCCGAGGGCCCGGATGTGGTCGGCGGTGATGTTCGCGCCGTCCTCGGTGCGGAGCAGGTTCTCGAGCAGAACCTTAAGGCTGTAGGGGAGCCGGGCCGAGCCCTCCACCTTGTCCAGACGGAAGATCTCGTACGACTCGTCACCCACGCGCAGCGTGGCGCGGGCGTCGAAGCTGTTCGCCGACACGACGGTCTCCTTCATATATGTGCGCGTTCCACCACATCCTGCCGCCACGTACTCGTCGTCGATCCGCTAAGGTAAGGCTAAGTTAGGTAACCCTTACCAGGGTGGCGGCAGCGGTGCGCCTCGGCAGATATCTCGATGTCGAGATAACTCTAGTACATCACCGGCGGCCGGTCATGCCCGGCAGCCCCGAGAAACGCCGCCGCCGTCGCGAGGAAGCGGACCGGGTCGTCCAGCCACGGATAGTGGCCTGCCCCGGGCTGCACATGGAATGTGGCGTCGGACACGAGACCCGCGAGCTCGGCCACCGCACCCGGCGGGCTGTTGAGGTCGAACTCCCCCGCCAGGAGCAGGACGGGCACGGAGAGGCTCGCGAGCGCGGCGCGGGTCGCGTCCGGGGTGAAGGCGCCGTCGGCGCCGAAGCCGGCGACGGCCTCGGGGTTGTCCGGACGGCTCGCGGCCTCGTGCCGGCGGGCCGCCGCGTCCCAGCGGCCGTACCGGAAGGGTGCGATCGCCTCCCAGTCGGCGCCCGTGCCGTCGTTGATCGCCTCCAGGGCGGCGAAGGCCGCCGGGAACCAGGGCTCGTGCGCACGCCGGCGCGCCAGCCCGAGGCGGGTCTCGGCCGTGACGTCGATGCCGACGGCGCGCAGGCCCGGCGCGACGAGGGCCAGGCGGGTCACGCGGTGCGGGTACCGGGCCGCGTACTGGACGGCGATGTTCGCCCCGGCGGAGTGGCCGAGCAGGTCGACGCGTTCGAGACCGAGGTGGGCGCGCAGGGCCTCGATGTCGTCGACGAGCCGGTCGCAGCGGTAGCTCGCGGGGTCGGCGGGCCGCGCGGACCGGCCGGTGCCGCGCAGGTCGGGCAGGACCAGGGTGCGGTGGGCGGCCAGCCCTCCGAGGTCACCGAGGTACGCGGAGTCGGCGGGCCCGCCGGGGACACAGAGGAGCGGGTCGCCGGAGCCGGTGAGGCGATGGGCGAGGCGGGTGCCGTCGGGGGCGGTGAAGGTGCGGAGGACGGCCGGGGTGTGGATCATAACCATGTTGTACAACCTGGTTATGAATCAAGTCGAGCCCTTTGGGCGACCGGGTATAACTGAGTTGTGAGAGCCGAGGAGAGCGCGACGACCGGGGACATGGCCGAGACCGCCGAGCCCATGACCGAGGAACAGGTCGGGCGGATGTTCGCGGGAATGAACGAGATCATTCACGCCGGCGAGGAGATGCGGCGCCTGCGCTGCGAGATGATCCAGCTGTTCGCCGCCGCCGGCTGGACCCAGGACCGGCTCGCCCGGCTCGCCGGGATGAGCCAGCCCGCGGTCTCCAAGCAGGTGGCCAGGGCGGCCGGGGCGGACGAACCGGCGGACGTGTCGCTCGAGCAGCTCGACACGCCGTGGCTGGAGGGACGGTTGTGGGGCCTGGCCGAGGAGCTCTCGGCAGCGCTCGACGACACGGCCCACTGCTCGCGCCTGGTGCACGCGCTGGCCCGGGGCCGGAAGCGCTTCACGCCGCAGAACGTGGACGCGCTGCGGCGCCTGGTCGAGGAGGACCTGCGGGAGTACGGGGCGGAGGCGCCGTTCAGGGCGTACCAGAACACGTACGACCGGATCGCGCGCGGTCTCGACGTCCTGGCGACGAGCGAGGGGACCGAGGCGGGCCGGGCGTCCAGGCGCCGCGCGCTGGCCTGCCAGATCCAGCGGGTGCGCCTGCAGGAGGGGTGACCCCGCGAGGCGCGAACCGGTCACCGTTCCGGCCCCCGTACGGGCGCGGCACGATTGCCGCAAAGGGGATGGGAGTGGACGATTGAGGCATGTTCAGCGGCGCACATGTGATCCTCTACACCCGTGACGCGGAGGCGGACCGCGCCTTCCTTCAGGACGTCTTCCGCTTCGACCACGTGGACGCGGGGCGGGGCTGGCTCATCTTCAAGCTGCCACCGGCCGAGATCGCGGTGCACCCCACCGAGGAGGAGCCGAAGCACGAGGTCTACCTGATGTGCGACGACATCGCGGAGACCCTGAAGACGCTGGAGGACCGCGGGGCCGAGGTCTCACGGCCCGTCAGCGAACAGGGCTGGGGCCTGCTCGGGGCCGTACGCCTGCCGAGCGGGACCGAACTGCCGCTCTACCAGCCGCGTCACCCCGTAGCCCACAGCCTGTCACCCTGATGGCCTACCCCATCGCAAGGCGCATCTCATATCTGAGATAACGTGACGCCATGGCAGACGACTACCTCGTACGCATCGGCAAGCTCATCCGTGACGCCCGTCAGCACCGGGGCTGGACCCAGACCCAGCTGGCCGACGCACTCGGCACCAGTCAGAGCGCCGTCAACCGGATCGAGCGCGGCAACCAGAACATCAGCCTTGAGATGATCGCCCGCATCGGCGAGGCGCTCGACAGCGAGATCGTCTCTCTCGGTTACGCCGGCCCGATGCATCTGCGGGTCGTTGGCCGCCGCCGCCTCTCCGGCGCCATCGACGTCAAGACCAGCAAGAACGCCTGTGTCGCGCTGCTGTGCGCCTCGCTGCTCAACAAGGGCCGCACGGTGCTGCGCCGGGTCGCCCGCATCGAGGAGGTCTTCCGCCTCCTGGAGGTCCTCAACTCCATCGGCGTCCGCACCCGTTGGATCAACGAGGGCGTGGACCTGGAGATCGTGCCGCCCGCCGAGCTGGACATGGAGTCCATCGACGCCGAGGCCGCGATCCGCACCCGCTCCATCATCATGTTCCTCGGCCCGCTGCTGCACCGCCTGGACCGCTTCAAGCTGCCGTACGCCGGCGGCTGCGACCTCGGCACCCGCACCATCGAGCCGCACATGATCGCGCTGCGCCGCTTCGGCCTCGACATCACCGCGACCGAGGGCCTCTACCACGCGCAGGTCGAGCGGTCCGTCGCCCCCGACCGCCCGATCGTCCTGACCGAGCGCGGCGACACGGTGACCGAGAACGCCCTGCTGGCGGCCGCCCGCCACGACGGCGTCACCGTCATCCGCAACGCCTCGTCCAACTACATGGTCCAGGACCTGTGCTTCTTCCTGGAGGCGCTGGGCGTACGGGTGGAGGGCATCGGCACCACCACGCTCACCGTGCACGGCGTCCCGGAGATCGACGCCGACGTCGACTACTCCCCCTCGGAGGACCCGGTCGAGGCCATGAGCCTCCTGGCCGCAGCCGTCGTCACCGAGTCGGAACTGACGATCCGCCGGGTCCCCATCGAGTTCATGGAGATCGAGCTCGCGGTCCTGGAGGAGATGGGCCTCGACCACGACCGCTCGGCCGAGTACCCCGCCGACAACGGCCGCACCCGCCTGGTCGACCTCACGGTCCGCCCCTCCAAACTGGAGGCGCCGATCGACAAGATCCACCCGATGCCCTTCCCGGGCCTCAACATCGACAACGTGCCCTTCTTCGCGGCCATCGCGGCCACGGCCCAGGGCAAGACCCTGATCCACGACTGGGTCTACGACAACCGCGCCATCTACCTCACCGACCTCAACCGCCTCGGCGGCCGCCTCCAGCTCCTGGACCCCCACCGCGTCCTGGTCGAGGGCCCCACCCGCTGGCGCGCCGCCGAGATGATGTGCCCGCCGGCCCTGCGCCCGGCGGTCGTCGTCCTGCTGGCCATGATGGCGGCGGAGGGCACGTCGGTGCTCCGGAACGTGTACGTCATCAACCGGGGGTACGAGGACCTGGCGGAGCGGCTGAACTCGGTGGGGGCGCAGATCGAGATCTTCCGGGACATCTAGGGCGAATCCCTACGGAAGTCCGAGGAAGCCCAAGGAAGTCTGAGGAAGTCCGAGGAACCCCCGGAAGTCCACCGAGGCCAGTCGAGCCCCGTCACCCCCCGGTACTCCGGCGGATGACGGGGCCTCGGGCCGTCGTCCGGCCGGGGCCCGGTTCAGACCTCGCAGGCCGTTTCGATGTCCGCGCCCGCCTCTCCGTCGCAGTCGTCGGTGCCCGGGCCGCCGTTGAGGCGGTCGGGGCCGGGGCCGCCGCGGACGTGGTCGGGGCCGTCGCCGCCGAAGAGGGTGTCGGCGCCGCCCACGGTGCCGATGGAGACCTCGAGGGCGCTGTCGACGTTGTCGCCGAAGATGCGGTCGGCGCCGCCGCGGCCGTTGACGACGTCGGCGGCGGCCGTGGCATCGGTGGCGGTGTTCGTCACGCTGTCGCCCAGGAGGACGATCTCGTCGGCGGAGCCGCCCGTGACGCGGTCCCTGCCGGAGCCGGTGGACTTGCCGAAGTCGGCCACGTGGTCGCCTGCGGCGCCGAAGCCGCCGTCGGTTCCCAGGTCGATGGTGTCGTCGCCGCCCGCGCCGTCCACGGCGTCGGCGGCGCGGCTGTCGCCGACGGCGAAGTCGAAGCCGCCCTGGCCCAGGAGGATCACGTCGTCGCCGGCGCCCGTGGCCTTGGTGACGGCGTACGAGTCGCCCACGATGATGTCCTCGCCGGCGTCGCCGTGGAGGAAGTCGTTCGCCCCGCCGGACGCCTCGACGCCGGAGCTGTCCCCGGTGAGGGAGTCGTCGCCGGCGCCGCCGTGGATCGTGTCCGACGCCGCGCCCACGGCCTTGCCGCCCGCGGACACGTTGTCGCCGAAGACGTTGTCGTTGTCGCCTCCGCCGTTGATCTGGTCGCGTCCGGCGACGGAGCCGGTCACGTCGCCGTCGGCGTAGTCGTCGCCGACCAGCAGGTCGTCGCCGAGGCCGCCGTCGACCTGGTCGTCGCCCGTGCCTCCCGCGACGCTGTCGTGACCCGCGCCGCCGCCGAGGACGTCGTTTCCGCCCAGTCCGCAGATGCGGTCGTCGCCGCCCGCGCCGTCGATGCGGTCGTTGCCGGGCGTGCCGATGATCACGTCGTCGCCCGGCGTGCCCTGGGTGCCCGTGACCGTGGCCGCGGCGCCGAAGCAGGTCGGCTCCGCGGCGCCCGCCGCGCCGGCCCCCATTCCCAGCAGGGCCGCCGCGGCGAGCGTCTGGGCCCCCAGGGCGGCCGCGAGCCGTCTACGGCGATGCACTTCCCACATGTCCCACATGGGTGTCTCTCCTTCGCTTGCGCAGTGCCTGGCGCTCACTGTGCGTGCGGAGGAGCGGCCGCGGCCGCCCATCGACGGGCCGCCCCGGTAAGTTCATCCGATCGGATTCTGATCTGTACGCGTGATGGGCGGGCTCCGTCAGGAGCGGTACCAGGTGACCGGAACCTTCACCTCGACACCGCCGTTGCCGCCCTCGCCGCCGAAGCGGACGGTGCCGCCGATGCTGGAGAGGGTGCTGTCCCAGCAGTTCACGTCGGCCAGCCGGATCTCCGGCATCTTCAGGGCGGCGCCGTCCACCACCGGCCGGAACGGCTTGATGCCGTCCGGCTGCAGTTGCAGCTTCACCGGCTCGGCGGCCGTCCAGGCACCGCCGGCCGGGGCGAAGCGGGTGACGATCTCGTCGTCGGCACGCATGCCGGTGGCCGGGTCCGTCTTCGGGACGAAGCGCAGCTCGACCAGGGTCGCCTTGTTGCCCGTCGGAAGGGTTCCGGCAGGGACCAGCCCCACGAAGGTGCCGGTGATCGGCGTCCCCGTGGCCCAGCACGCGTACGCGGTAGCGGGGATGTCGCCGGCGCCCGGCGGCACCGAAGGGCTGGGCGTCGGGCTCGGCTCCGACGGGCTGGGTGTCGGGCTCGGCGGGCTGTACGTCGGGCTCGGCCACGGGTCGGGCGTCGGGGTCGACGTCGGCTCTCCCCCGCCCGACGTCTCTCCGCCGCCCACGGTCCCGCCCGTGGACGTACCACCGTCGACCCCGCCGGTCGTCGTCCCGCCGATGGTCTCGCCGCCGGCGGTGGTCTCCCCGGAGGTCTCACCCGCGGTGGTCCCCACGGAAACGCCGACGGTGTCGCCGCCGTCGACCGATTCGGCCGCCGGCGCGGCCGCGCCAAGGCCCTCGGCGAGGCCGGTGCCGGACGCCGTGAACACGGCGGCGGCGGCGATCGCCGTCGCCGCCGCCACCGTCAGGGATATCCGCCGTACTCTCTGCTGCTGTCTCAACGCGTCTGCTCCCGCTCGTCGTTCGGGCCTGTGCCGTACGGGCCCATGCCGTCACGCTGTCGCGGAGGCGGTGCGTCCAAACCGTGATCTCCGCCTCACCCGCCCGGCATCACCGCGCCGCCCTTCAGCCGTTCCATGTCGGAGGGCCGTACCTTGATCGCGAAGACGGCGATCACGGCGGAGAGGATGGCGAAGGCCGCGGCCACGATGAAGCCGGCGGTGACACCGCTGGTGAGGACCAGGTCGCCCCAAGGCGGCGGGAGCTGGCCGGTCTTGGCGAACTGGGCCTTCTCCAGGGGTCCTGCCTGGGAGAGGAAGGCGGGGACCTGGTCCTGGGCCTCGTTGCGGCTGACCGTGCCGAAGACCGTGACCAGGATGGACAGGCCCAGCGAACCGCCGACCTGCTGGGTCGCGTTGAGCAGGCCGGACGCGGCGCCCGCCTCGTGGGACTCCACGCCCGAGAGGGCCATCAGGGTCAGCGAGACGAACATCATTCCCATGCCGGCGCTCAGGACCAGCATCGGTCCGAGGATGCTGCCCGCGTAGGTGGAGTGGACGTCCGTCAGGGTCAGCCAGGACAGGCCGGCCGCCAGGCAGATCGAGCCGATCACCATGAAGGGTTTCGGGCCGAAGCGCGGCAGGAACTGGGAGGTGACCCCGGCCAGCACCGCGATCACCGCGCTGACCGGCAGGAAGGCCAGTCCGGCCTGCAACGGGCTGAAGTCCAGGACCGTCTGCACGAAGAGCGTCAGGAAGAAGAACATCCCGAAGATCGCCGCCGCCAGACACAGCATGATGGCGTACGTGCCCGCCCGGTTGCGGTCCGCGAACATGTGCAGCGGGGTGATCGGCTGCCGCGAGCGGCGCTCGATCAGGACGAAGGCGACGAGCAGCACGACCGCCGCCCCGAACGAGGCCAGCGTGTACGGGTCCCGCCAGCCTTCCTGCGCGGCGCGGATGAAGCCGTACACGAGCGCGACCATGCCGAGCGTCGAGGTGAGCGCGCCCAGGATGTCGAAGTGGCCGGGGTGCCGCTCCGACTCCTTGACGTGACGGGGCGTCAGGAAGGCGATCAGCAGGGCGATCGGCACGTTGACGAAGAACACCCAGCGCCAGTCGAGCCATTCGACGAGGACGCCGCCTGCGAGCAGGCCGATGGCGCCGCCGCCGGCCGACACGCCGGCGAACACGCCGAAGGCGCGGTTGCGTTCGGGTCCCTCGTCGAAGGTGGTCGTGATCAGCGACAGCGAGGTCGGCGAGGAGATCGCGCCGCCGACGCCCTGCAGTGCCCGGGCGGCGAGGAGCTGCCAGGACTCCTGGGCGAAACCACCGAGCAGCGAGGCGAATCCGAAGAGCAGCACGCCGAAGATGAAGACCCGGCGGCGGCCGAGGATGTCACCGGCGCGGCCGCCGAGCAGCAGCAGACCGCCGAAGGTCAGGGTGTAGGCGTTGACCACCCAGGACAGGCTCGTGGTGGAGAAGTCGAGCGCGCTCTGGATGTGCGGGAGCGCGATGTTCACGATGGTGATGTCGAGGACCACCATCAGCTGGCAGGAGGCGATCACGAACAGGGCGATGCCCTTGCCGTCGCCTCCGGACTTCTTCGTGGCCACGTCCTGTTGCGGGGTGGTCGGCTTGGGTGTACTCATGGCGCATCGCGCCCTCACCTGCGGGAGCCGTGGGCCGGTCAGTCCACCTTTCGACACTAAGCCCGGCCCCCGGGGGTGACCAGTTGATCTTTCACCGGCCTGGGACCCGCGGTTTCGCCGGGCCCCGTTCCCGCTACTCCAGGACCGCGAAACCGTCCAGTTCGACCATGGCCTGCTCGTCCCACAGCCGTACGACCCCGATCACGGCCATCGCCGGATAGTCGCGGCCGGCCAACCGGTGCCAGATGACGCCGAGTTCGTGCGCGTGCCGGCGGTAGTCGGCGACGTCCGTGGCGTAGACGGTGACCCGCGCGAGGTCGGCGGGCGAGCCGCCGGCGTGGCGGAGGGCGGCGAGCAGGTTGGCGAGAGCGGTCTCGAACTGCTCGGGCAGGGTCTCCCCCGTCACCTTGCCGTCGCGGTCGAGGCTGGTCTGCCCGGCGAGGAAGACCACGCGCGTCCCGGTGGCGGTGACGGCGTGGCTGAAGCCGGTGGGCGGGGACAGTTCGGCGGGGTTGTGGCGGTGCAGGCTCATCGGGCGCCTCCGGCCGTGACGGGTCGCTTGTAGAGCTCCTTGGCGATGATGGTGCGCTGCACCTCCGTGGCGCCCTCGTAGATCCGGGGCGCGCGGACCTCCCGGTAGAGGTGTTCCAGGAGGTGGCCGCGCTGCAGGGCGCGGGCGCCGTGCAGCTGCACCGCCGCGTCGACGACGTACTGCGCGGTCTCCGTGGCGAGCAGCTTCGCCATGGCCGCGCGGCGCGGCACGTCCGGGTCGCCGCGGTCGTACGCCTCGGCCGCCGCGTACACCAGGAGCCGGGCGGCCTCGGTACGGGTGGCCATCTCGGCCACCTGGTGGGCGACGGCCTGGAGGTCCGCGAGGACGCCGCCGAAGGCGGGGCGCGCGGCGGTGTGGGCGAGGGCGGCGTCGAGCGCGGCCTGCGCCATCCCGACGGCGAAGGCGCCGACGCTGGGCCGGAAGAGGTTGAGCGTGTTCATCGCGACCCGGAAGCCCTGCCCCGGCTCCCCGAGCACGTCCTCGGGCCCGACCGGCACCCCGTCGAAGACGAGGGACCCGAGGGCGTGCGGGGCAAGCATGTCGAGCGCCTCACCGGAGAGCCCGGGGCGGTCGGCGGGCACGAGGAAGGCGGTGACGCCACGGGAGCCGTGGCGGGACCCGGGGCCGATCCCGGGGCCGGGGCTGGAGCCGGGGGCAGAGCCACGGCCGGGGCCGGAGCCGGGGGCAGAGCCAGGGCCGGAGCCGGAGGCGGGGGCAGAGCCGGGGCCGGAGCCGGAGGCGGGGGCAGAGCCGGGGCCGGAGCCGGAGCCGGGGGCAGAGCCGGAGCCAGAGTCGGAGCCGGGGGCAGAGCCGGGGCCAGAGCCAGGACCGGAGCCGGAGCCGGCGGCAGAGCCAGGACCGGAGGCGGGGGCAGAGGCAGCGCCGGAGCCGGAGGCGGGGCCGGGCCTGGAGCCGAGGCCGGAGCGGGAGCCGTCGGCGGACCGGCCGGCGGAACCGCCGAAGGGCCCCTCGGCCGGCCGGCTGCCGCCGCCGGCCGCGCTCCCTGGGCCCTCCCCCGTTCGGGCGAACACGGTCACCAGGTCCGCCTCGGGCGCGTTCGAGATCCAGCGTTTCTCTCCGTACAGGCGCCAGCGGGGCGGGCCGTCGGGATCCGCGTCCGGGTCCGGTACGGCCTCCAGGGCGAGGGCCGCCGCGTCCGAGCCGGCGCCCGGCTCGGAGAGGGCGAAGGCGGCGACGGCGCGGCCCGCGACGACCTCGGGGAGCCAGCGGGCGCGCTGCTCCGGCGTGCCGAAGGCGGCGACCGGGTGGGCGCCGAGGCCCTGGAGGGCCAGGGCGGTCTCGGCCTCCGTGCAGGCGTGGGCGAGGGACTCGCGCATCAGGCAGAGGTCGAGGGCCCCGGAGTCGAAGAGGCGGCCGATCAGGCCGTGGGCGCCGAGGGCGGCGACGAGGGGACGGTTGACGCGGCCCGGTTCGCCCTTGTCGGCGAGGGGCCGCAGCTGCTCGGCGGCGAGCGCGCGCAGCTCGGCACACCAGGTGGTCTGTTCCGGATCGAGCGAGAATGCGGCCATCGGGGCCCTCTCCGGCGCGTCCGCCGCGCGCCGGGCGGACGCCGGCGGGACGAGCACCTGTATCGCGAACCGTTGACTGTCGTCACCATCACGATACGCTCGTGGAGCCACGGTCGACCCCACCACGACGATCCCGGACCGGAACGGAACGGAACGGAACGAACGGAGCAGACCGACAGCTCGCGGCTCCGCCCCGCCCCGCCCGGCTCCTGCGATCGACGGACATCCGAAGATCCACGACGACCCCACCGACAGGGGGACGGACGCATGGAGCTGACGCCCTCGGCGCACCTGGACACCTTCGCCCGCGACCATCTGCCGCCCGCGGAGCAGTGGCCGCACCTCCTCTTCGAGCTGCCCTCCCTCACGTATCCCGAACGGCTCAACTGCGGCACCGAGCTGCTCGACCGCACGGTGGAACGTTTCGGCCCGGACCGCGAGGTGTTCCGCGACGGCGACGGCGGCGTCTGGTCGTACGGCCAGCTGCGCGAGCGCGTCGACCGCATCGCGCACGTCCTCGCCGACGACCTCGGCGTCCGGCCCGGCAACCGGGTGCTGCTGCGCGGCCCCACCACGCCCTGGCTCGCGGCCTGCTGGCTCGCCGTGATGAAGGCGGGCGCGATCGCCGTCACCGTCCTCGCCCAGCAGCGCGCCGGCGAGCTGGCCGTGATGTGCGAGATGGCCCGCTGCAGCCACGCCCTCTGCGACGTGCGCGCCCTCGACGAGCTGCTGAAGGCGGAGGTGCCCGGGCTGCGCGTCACTCCGTTCGGCGGGGACGGGGCCGACGACCTGCTCAGCCTCGCCATCGGCAAGCCCGCGCGGTTCGAGGCGGTGCCGACCGCCGCCGACGACGTGGCGCTGATCGCCTTCACCTCGGGCACCACCGGGCGGCCCAAGGGCTGCATGCACTTCCACCGGGACGTGCTCGCCGCCGCCGACACCTTCTCCGCGCACGTCCTGCGTCCGCGGCCGGACGACGTGTTCGCCGGCTCGCCGCCGCTCGGCTTCACCTTCGGCCTCGGCGGGCTGGTCGTCTTCCCGCTGCGCGCCGGGGCGCGCGCCGTGCTGCTCGAACAGGCCGGACCGCAGCAGCTGCTCGCCGCGATCGACCGCCACCGGGTGTCGGTGCTGTTCACGGCGCCGACCGCCTACCGGGTGATGCTGGACGAGCTCGGCAAACCCGGGCACGCCCACGAGCTGGGCTCGCTGCGCCGCTGCGTGTCGGCCGGCGAGAACCTGCCGGCGGCCACCTGGGAGGCCTGGCGGGAGCGGACCGGCCTGGAGCTGATCAACGGCATCGGCGCGACCGAGCTGCTGCACATCTTCATCTCCGCCGCCGACGGCGAGATCCGCCCCGGCACCACCGGCCGCCCGGTCCCCGGCTGGCAGGCACGGGTGGTCGGCCGCGACGGGACGGGCCTGAAGGACCTGCCGGACGGCGAGGAGGGCCTGCTCGCGGTGCGCGGACCGGTCGGCTGCCGCTATCTCGCCGACCCGCGCCAGACCGACTACGTGCACGACGGGTGGAACGTCACGGGCGACACGTACGTCCGCGAACCGGACGGCTACTTCCGCTACGTCTCGCGCGCCGACGACATGATCATCTCGGCCGGCTACAACATCGCGGGCCCGCAGGTGGAGGAGGCGCTGCTCGCCCATCCGGACGTCGTCGAGACGGCGGTGGTCGGCCGGCCCGACGAGCTGCGCGGCCAGGTGGTGGTGGCGTACACGGTGGTACGGGACGGGGTACCGCGCGACGGCGGCACGGCGACGGCGCTGCGGTCCTTCGTCCGGGCCCGGCTCGCCCCGTACAAGGCGCCGCGCGAGATCGTGTTCCTGGACGCGCTGCCGCGCACGGCGACCGGCAAGATCCAGCGCTACCGGCTGAGGGACGAGCGGGACGACGGCGCGGGACCCGGCACCCTAAAGTGATCACTGTGGCCGAGCAGCACACTCCCCGATCCCTGATCGTCTCCCTGTACGGCGCGTACGGGCGGTTGCCGGACGGCGCGCCGTTCCCGGTGGCGGAGCTGATCCGGCTCCTCGCCGTGCTCGGCGTCGACGCGCCCTCGGTGCGCTCGTCGGTGTCGCGGCTGAAGCGGCGCGGGCTGCTGCTGCCCGCGCGGACGGCGGAGGGCGCCGCCGGGTACGCGCTGTCGGAGGACGCGCGGATGCTCCTGGACGACGGCGACCGGCGGATCTACGCCCGTACCGAGCCGGCCCTGGCGGACGGCTGGGTGCTCGCCGTGTTCTCGGTCCCCGAGGCCGAGCGGCACAAGCGGCACCTGCTGCGCTCGCGGCTCGCCCGGCTCGGCTTCGGCACGGCGGCGCCGGGCGTCTGGATCGCCCCGGCGCGGCTGCACGAGGAGACCCGGCACACCCTGGAGCGGCTGGAGCTCTCCGCGTACGTCGACCTGTTCCGGGGCGACCACCTCGGCTTCGCGCCGACGGCGGAGGCCGTGTCCCGCTGGTGGGACCTGCCGTCCATCGCCAAGCTCCACGAGGAGTTCCTCGACGTCCACGAGCCGGTGCTCCGCACCTGGTCGGCCGGGCGGCGGCCGACTCCCGAGGAGGCGTACCGCGCCTATCTGCCGGCCCTCGACTCCTGGCGCCGCCTGCCCTACGCGGACCCGGTCCTCCCGCTCGAACTCCTCCCGGAGAACTGGCCGGGCACCCGTTCGGCGGAGGTCTTCCTGGCCCTGCACGAACTCCTGCACGCGCGCGGCGGGGAGTTCGTGCAGGTGTAGGGGCGGCCGGCGGCGGCCGGCCCTTCGGCGGTCAGTCCTTGTACTCGGCGATCTGGATCAGGTTGCCGCAGGTGTCGTCGAGGATCGCGGTGGTGACCGGGCCCATGTCGGCCGGCGGCTGGGTGAAGCGGACGCCGAGGGCGCTCAGGCGGGCGAACTCGGCGTGGACGTCGTCGACGGCGAAGGAGTTCACCGGGATGCCGTCGGCGGCGAGCGCGTCCTGGTAGGCCTTGGCCGCGGGGTGCTGGTTGGGCTCCAGGACCAGCTCGACGCCGTCGGGATCGTCCGGCGACACCACGGTCAGCCAGCTGTGTCCGCCCAGCGGGACCTCGGTCTTCTTCAGGAAGCCGAGCACGTCGGTGTAGAAGCGCAGCGCCTTGTCCTGGTCGTCGACGAAGACGCTGGTCAGGTTGATCCTCATGGGGTGCTCTCCGGGGTGTCGGTCCTGAGCCACCGGCTCATGACGCGTTCGAGCGGCTCGGTGTTCAGGTCGTGGAATTTGTACCGGCCCTCGCGCCGGGTCCTGACCAGGCCCGCGGCCTCGAGGACCGCGAGGTGCTGGCTCACCCCCTGCCGGGAGATCGCCACGCCGTGCCTGGTCGCCAGGCGCGCGCAGATCTCGAAGAGGGACTGCCCGTCCCGCTCCGCCAGCCCGTCGAGGATGAGCCGGCGGGTGGGATCGGCCAGCGCCTTGAACACATCGTCCGCCACGACGCCACCATAGGCAAGCACCGACTTGCCTATCAAGTGGATCACAGGCCTCGCGACCCGTCGGCGGGCGGCGGCCCCGCCTCCCGGTTCGCGGCCCCGCCTCCCGGTTCGCGGCCCGTCGGACCGGGCCGCGGCCCCGCGTCCGTCAGGGGTCCTTGCGGCCCGTCGGGGGCCGGCGGCTGCCCGCCCGGTACGGGGTCGGCCAGGGCGCGGCCGGGCCCTCGTAACCCTGTTCGGCGGCGGCGTGCAGGGTCCAGTGCGGGTCGTAGAGGTGCGGGCGGGCCAGGGCGCACAGGTCGGCGCGGCCGGCGAGGAGCAGCGAGTTCACGTCGTCCCACGAGGAGATGGCGCCCACCGCGATGACCGGGATCCCGAGCGCCGAGCGGATCCGGTCGGCGTACGGGGTCTGGTAGGAGCGGCCGAACTCGGGGCGCTCGTCGGGCACGACCTGGCCCGTGGAGACGTCGAGGGCGTCGGCGCCGTGCGCCGCGAAGGCGCGGGCGATCTCGACGGCGTCGTCGGCGGTGGTGCCGCCCTCGGCCCAGTCGGTGGCGGAGATCCGGACGGTCATGGGCCGGTCGGCCGGCCAGGCCTCCCGCACCGCGTCGAAGACCTCGAGCGGATAGCGCAGCCGGCCGGCGAGGTCGCCGCCGTAGGCGTCGGTGCGGTGGTTGGTGAGCGGCGAGAGGAAGCCGGAGAGCAGATAGCCGTGGGCGCAGTGGAGTTCGAGCAGGTCGAAGCCGGCCCGGGCGGCCCGCCGTGCGGCGGCGGTGAACTCTTCCCGTACGGCGGCGAGTCCGGCCCGGTCGAGGGCGTGCGGGGTCTGGTTGACGCCGGGCCGGTACGGGAGCGGGGAGGCGGCGACGAGGGGCCAGTTGCCGTCGGGCAGCGGCTGGTCGATGCCCTCCCACATGCGCCGGGTGGAACCCTTGCGGCCGGAGTGGCCGAGCTGGACGCCGATCGCGGTGCCGGGGCTCTGCGCGTGGACGAAGGCGGTGATCCGGGCCCAGGCCTCGGCCTGCGCGTCGGTCCACAGGCCGGTGCAGCCGGGGGTGATCCGGCCCCGGTCGCTGACGCAGACCATCTCGGTCATGACCAGGCCGGCGCCGCCGAGGGCGCGGGCGCCGAGGTGGACGAGGTGGAAGTCGCCGGGGACGCCGTCCTCCGCCACGTACATGTCCATCGGCGAGACGACGACCCGATTGCGCAGGTTCAGGCCGCCGAGCCGGAAGGGCGTGAACATGGGCGGGGTGCCGGGCGGGCAGCCGAACTCGGTCTCGACGGCGGAGGTGAACGCCGGGTCGCGCAGGCGCAGGTTGTCGTGGGTGACCCGGCGGCTGCGGGTGAGCAGGTTGAACGCGAACTGGCGTGGCGGCCGGTCGAGTTGTCCGGCGAGCTCCTCGAACCAGCGCAGGCTCGCGGCGGCGGCGCGCTGGGTGGACTCGACGACCGGGCGGCGCTCGGCCTCGTAGGCGGCCAGCGCCTCGGGGAGGTCGCCGGGGTGGGCGTCGACCTGGGCGGCGAGGGCGACGGCGTCCTCGACGGCGAGCTTGGTGCCGGAGCCGATGGAGAAGTGCGCGGTGTGGGCGGCGTCGCCGAGGAGCACCGTGTTGCCGTGCGACCAGCGGGCGTTGACGACGGTGCGGAAGGCGGTCCAGGCGGAGTTGTTGGAGCGCAGGGCGCGGCCGTGCAGGGCGTCGGCGAAGATCTTGGCGCAGCGGGCGGCGGACTCGGCCTCGTCGAGCTCGTCGAAGCCGGCGGCCCTCCAGACCTCTTCGCGCATCTCGACGATGACCGTGGAGGAGCCCGCGTGACTCTGCTGCCCGGAGGGCCTCGTCGAGGGGAATGCCGAAGGGAACGGGGTCTCCCCTGCCCGAGCGGAGCCGAGAGCCTGGGGAAGGTCGGGGGACGGGTGGGCGTAGGGGTAGGCGTGGAGCTGCATCACGCCGTGCTCGGTCTCCGCGATCTCGAAGCGGAAGGCGTCGAGGGCGAAGTCGGCGGCGAGCCAGATGTAGCGGCAGCGATGGGTGGTGAGGGTCGGCCGGAAGGTCTCGGCGTGCGCCTCGCGGGTGCGGCTGTGCACGCCGTCGGCGGCGACCACCAGGTCGTGGGAGGCGGCGAGTTCGGCGGCGGGCGGGGCCTCGGCGCAGAAGCGGAGCCGTACGCCCAGCTCGGCGCAGCGGGCGTGCAGGAGCTCCAGGAGCCGGCGGCGGCCCAGGGCGGCGAAGCCGTGGCCGGTGGAGGTCAGGAGGTGGCCGCGGTGGGCGATGTGGATGTCGTCCCAGCGGACGAGTTCGCGGCGCAGGGCCGCGTACACGTCGGGGTCGGCGTCGGCGATGCCGCCGAGGGTCTCGTCGGACAGGACGACGCCGAAGCCGAAGGTGTCGGTGGGGGCGTTCCGCTCCCAGACGGTGACCTCCCGGTCCGGGTCGCCGCGTTTGAGCAGCGCGGCGGCGTAGAGCCCGCCGGGGCCGCCGCCGATGACGGCGACGCGCAGGGGCTCCGGGGAGGTTCGGCCCGGTGCGGCGGCCACGGTCACCGCCCCCGCCATTTCGCGGGGCGTTTCTCGGTGAAGGCGGCGTGGAACTCGGCGTAGTCCTCGCCGTGCATGAGCAGGGCCTGGGTGGCGGCGTCCATCTCGACGGAGGCGGCGAGCGGCATGTCGAGCTCGGCGGTGAGCAGGGCCTTGGTCTGGGCGTGGGCGAGGGCGGGACCTTCGGACAGCCGGCGGGCCAGGGCGGCGGCGCGGGCGTCGGCGGCGCCTTCCTCGGTGAGCTCGCTGATCAGGCCGATCCGCTCGGCCTCGGCGGCGCCGACGGGGTCGCCGAGCATCAGCAGTCGGGTGGCGTGGCCGAGGCCGACGACCCGCGGCAGGAGGTAGGCGGCGCCCATGTCGCCGCCGGAGAGTCCGACGCGGGTGAAGAGGAAGGCGAAGCGGGCGGTGGGGTCGGCGACCCGGAAGTCGGCGGCGAGGGCGAGCACCGCCCCGGCGCCGGCGGCGACTCCGTGGACGGCGGCGACGACCGGGAAGGGGCATTCGCGCAGGGCGCGGACGGTCTGGCCGGTCATCCGGTTGAAGTCGAGGAGCTGAGCGGTGTCCATGGAGAGGGTGGCGCCGATGATCTCGTCGACGTCGCCGCCGGAGCAGAAGCCGCGGCCCTCGCCGCCGAGCACCAGGGCGCGGACGGCCCGCTCGCGGGACAGCTCGGCGAGCAGGTCGCGCAGGTCGGCGTAGGCACCGAAGGTGAGGGCGTTCAGCTTCTCGGGGCGGGCGAGGGTGATCGTGGCGACCCCGTCGTCGACGGTGAGGCGCAGATGGCGCCAGCGTTCGGTCCGGGTGGCGGAGCCGGTGAAGGGGCTCATTCGGGAGGACCTCCCTGTTGTGTGCACGTACCGGTACGGCAGCACCTTCAGGAGGGTATCACTCTTGTGTGACTGTCGTCACGAGTACGCGATACATGCGGCACGGAACGCGGATGCGGCAGCAGAGCACCCGGATACGTGCCGCACGGCCCGCGGAGCACCAAGGTCCCGTCCTGGAGCGGACGCAGGTCCTCGCAGATGCGGGCGACCGCCTCTGTGCCGGGATTTATGGCTCCGTAAGGTTGAAACCAGGACCGCATCTCACACCCCCACGCCCTCCCCCACACCCCCACCGAGCACGAACGGAACCCCGCCGTGTCCCCTGCCTCCGGAGTCCCCCGGCCCGCGGCCTGGCGCGTCGAGCTGCCGCACACCACGGCCGCCGTGCCGATCGCCCGCGCCCTCGTCCGCTCCGCCCTCACCGAGATCGAGGGCCCCGAACGGGCCGCCGCCGACACCGACACGGCCGAGCTGCTCACCGCCGAACTGGTCGCCAACGCCGTGAAGCACACCCCCGGCGACGGGCCGATCGAGCTGGTCGTCGAGCTGTTCCCGGCCACCGGCGGCTGCCAGATCGAGGTCCACGACCGCCGCCCGGCGGCCCAGGGAGAGCTGATCGGAACCGGGCCCGTCACGCCGGTCGACCCCTGGCAGGAGCACGGCCGCGGACTGCTGCTGATCCGCGCGCTCAGCAGCGACTGCGGTCACCGCCCCACCGCGCACGGCAAGGCGGTCTGGTTCACGCTCCCCGCGCTGCCGTCGCAGCGCCGCCGCGGTCCCGGCCCGTCGGCCGATCGGTGAAAACTCTCCGCGTCCTCGGCGAGTAATTCTCCGTCGCGCGCATTCTCGGGCGTGCTCCCCCTAGGCTCCCGACGGTTACTGGTTCACCGCCGCGCCGTCAGTGGTGGCGCCGACGATTGGGCACGAATTGACCGTCGACACTGGTGCGAAATCCGGACCGGCAGTTCTGCAGGAATCGCGGCGGAGCGTTCTGGTTCGACGTGTCGCGTCGTCGTTGCGAGGCGCGAGGCCCGCACTCCTCGGCTACCTGGCGTGCAAGGTCATGGGCATCGCCTGGCTGGCGATGAAGTCGGCCGGCAGTGACAAGCCGCTTTCCACATCGCTGGGCTACGTATGGGACGCGCAGTGGTACCTCGGCATTGCGCAGAACGGCTACGGGCACGCGGATCTCGTTCCCGGCTACGGCGGTGGCCCGGCCGGCCGATGGCAGGACCTCGCGTTCTTTCCGCTGTATCCGGGTGTCGTGCGGGCTTTCGGCGAAATCCTGCCGATGGGCGCGGTCGGTACCGCGCTGCTGATCACCTGTGTGTCCTCCTTCGTCGCGGCATGGGGGATCCACGCTCTCGGAACGGCATTGCACGGCGAGCGGGTCGGACTGCTGCTCGTCCTCCTGTGGGGTCTGCTGCCGCAGGCCTTCATCCAGTCCATGGCCTACCCGGAGGCGATGTTCACCGCGCTGTCGGCCTGGGCGCTGTACGCCCTGGTGACGCGGCGGCTGATCCCGGCGTCCCTCCTTGCCGTGGCCGCGGGCCTGACGCGCCCCCTGGGCATCGCGGTGGTGGCCGCCGTCGTCGTCACGGCGGTACTCGCTTCTCCGCGCGGGCGGCGCACGCTCGCCGCGGTCCTCATCGCGCCGCTGGGCCTGCTCGGATATGTCGTGTGGGTCGGATGGTGCATGGGGCGGCCGACGGGCTATTTCGACGTACAGCGGGACTGGAACACCCGCGTCGACTTCGGGCAGTCCGTCGTCCAGGCGGTCAACAGGGTGGCCGCCGGCCACGTGAGCGCGGTGGAGCAGGTGTCCGTGCTGATCGTGATCGCCGGCCTCGTGCTCCTGTGGACGCTCCTGAGCTCGCGTCCACCGGCAGCCGTCGTCGTCTTCACCCTGGTCCTGGTGGCCATGGCCGTGGGCGTGAGCGGGTTCGTCCAGATCAAGCCCCGTTTCCTGCTGCCCGGCTTCACCCTGCTGCTGCCCGCGGCCACCGCCCTCGCCAAGGCCAGACCGGCCTCACTGGCCGTCACGCTCGTGGCCCTGGCCGGCGTTTCGCTCACGTACGGGGCCTACTTCGTCACCTCCGGGTACACGCCGTAGCCCCGACGCGGAACGTGACGGGCCGGTGCGTCGTCCGTCAGGCCTCCTGCGCCCGGACGGCTCGGAGGCGCGCGAACTCCCACGGATCGTGCGCGGAGAAGACCTCGACCTGGTCACCGTGCTCGCGGACCAGCTCGCGCAGCCGGGCCTGGGTCCCGAGCCGCAGGTCGCGGTGGACCTCGGACCGGGTCTGGACGAGGTCCATCAGCGGGTGCGGCTCCTTCGCCGCCTCCATCTCGCGGTGGTAGTAGTACGCGTCGCCGCAGTGCAACAGCCAGCGGTCGCCGTCCCGTACGGCGACGCCGGCGTGGCCCGCGGTGTGGCCGCCCAGCGGGACCAGCCGGAACGCGGACGGCAGGCCGTCGAGCCGTACCGAAGTGAAGCCGAACCAGTCCTCGGTGGTTGACGCTTCGTCCTCGGGGTCGTACGTGACCCAGCGGGGCTCGTGCGCCCAGTGGGCCGAGCGGTAGCGGTGGCCGGGAGCGTCGGCGCGCGCGGCGGCCAGTTCGGGGGCGAGGAGGTGGACGCGGGCGCCGGGGAAGTCGGGCAGACCGCCGCAGTGGTCGACGTCGAGGTGGGTGAGGAGGATGTGGCGGACGTCGGCGGGGTCGTGACCGAGGCGGGCCACCTGCCGGACGGCCGTCTCCTCCTCGTCGAGCGCGGGCCCGGCCATGGCGATCCAGTCGGCGCCGAGGCTCGACTCCGGGTCGCGGACGTCGCCGAGGCCGAGTCCGGTCTCGACGAGGACCAGTCCGTCGGCGTCGGTCTCCACGAGGAGGCAGTGGTTGACGGCGGGCGCGGGCGCGGGCCCTTCGTAGGTGGGGTCGATCGTGCGGACCGATCCGCAGTTGAGGTGATGGATCTTCATGCCGACTAGGCTGCGACTTGAACCGCGCTTCAAGTCAAGGAGGCAGGGATGCACGCGACGCCGGAGGACTCGCGGGACGAGCCGTGGCACGAGCCGCTGCTGGACATCGCCGAGGTCGCCCGCCGTTCCGGGCTGGCGCCCTCGGCGCTGCGCTACTACGAGAAGAAGGGCCTGATCACCGCCGACGGCCGCAACGGCCTGCGTCGCACCTACCGCCCCGAGGTCCTGGAGCGCCTGGCGCTGATCACGTGCGCGCGCGGCGCGGGACTCTCGATCGCGGAGATCCACCGCTTCGTGGTGGCGCGGCCGTCGGACGCGGACCTGAGGGCCCGGATGACCGCCAGGGCCGACGACCTCGACGAACAGATCGGCCGCCTGACCCGCCTGCGCGACAGCATGCGCCACGCGTCGGTCTGCGAGCACGAACCGATCGTCGACTGCCCGGACTTCAAGCGCGCGGTCGGCAACGTGGCGTCACCGTCCACGCAGGTGTCTGGTGCCGGCGCCCGGCAAGGCACCTCCTCGTGCCTCTAAGCCGTTTCTTTCGGATCAGGGCTCAGGCGGGGTCGCCCATGGTGGCGACCATGACCGCCTTGATGGTGTGCATGCGGTTCTCGGCCTCGTCGAAGACGACCGAGTGGGCCGACTCGAAGACCTCGTCGGAGACCTCGAGTTCGGTGAGGCCGTGCCGCTCGTGGATGTCGCGGCCGACGGCGGTGCCGAGGTCGTGGAAGGCCGGCAGGCAGTGGAGGAACTTCACGTCCGGGTTGCCGGTGGCGCGGATCACGTCCATGGTCACGGCGTACGGGGCCAGGGCGGCGATGCGCTCGTCCCAGACCTCCTTGGGCTCGCCCATGGAGACCCACACGTCCGTGGCCACGAAGTCGGCGCCGCGCACGCCCTCGGCGACGTCCTCGGTGAGGGTGATCGTCGCGCCGCTGGTCTCGGCGAGGCGGTGCGCCTCGGCGACGAAGGACTCGGCCGGCCAGTACGCCTTCGGGGCGACGATGCGGACGTCCATGCCGAGCAGGGCGCCGGTGATCAGGTAGGAGTTGCCCATGTTGAAGCGGGCGTCGCCGAGGTAGGCGAAGACGATGCCGTCGAGCGGCTTGGCGCAGTGCTCGGTCATGGTGAGGACGTCGGCGAGCATCTGAGTCGGGTGCCAGTCGTCGGTCAGCCCGTTGAAGACCGGCACGCCGGCGAAGGCCGCCAGCTCCTCCACGGCGGTCTGGCTGTCACCGCGGTACTCGATCCCGTCGAACATCCGGCCGAGCACCCGGGCGGTGTCCTTGACCGACTCCTTGTGGCCGATCTGCGAGCCGGCCGGGTCGAGGTAGGTCGTCGAGGCGCCCTGGTCGGCGGCGGCGACCTCGAAGGCGCAGCGGGTCCGGGTCGAGGTCTTCTCGAAGATCAGCGCGATGTTCCGGCCGCGCAGCCGCTGCACCTCCGTGCCCGCCTTCTTGGCCGCCTTGAGCTCGGCGGCCAGGTCCACCAGGCCGCGGAACTCCTCGGCGGTGAAGTCCAGCTCCTTGAGGAAGTGGCGGCCGGTGAGGTCGGTGGCCATGAGGCCCTCCTGGGGGTGGGTACGGTCGGGGACGGGACGCCCGGGACGAGACCCTTGGAAGTATACGTAATTCCGAATTCTTATACAGCCCCCCGCCCCCTGTGGCCGCTCTGCGGCCCGCCACGGCGCTCCCTGGCCCGTCCCTTTATCTCCCTCTACACCGCCTCGCGCTCCACCGGACAGCTCATGCAGCGCGGGCCGCCCCTCCCCCGGCCCAGCTCGCTCCCGGGGATCTCGATCACCTCGATGCCCTGCTTGCGCAGGTGGGTGTTGGTCGTGACGTTGCGCTCGTACGCCACGACGACGCCCGGCTCCACCGACAGCACGTTGCAGCCGTCGTCCCACTGCTCCCGCTCCGCCGCGTGGACGTCCTGCGTGGCGGTGAGGACCCGGATGTCCTGGAGCCCGAGCGCCGCGGCGATGGCGCTGTGCATCTGCTCCGGCGGATGGTCGGTGACCCGCAGGGACTGGCCCTCGTCGCCCGGCTCGATCGTGTACGAGCGGAGCATGCCGAGTCCCGCGTACTGGGTGAAGGTGTCCGCGTCCACCATCGTCATCACCGTGTCCAGGTGCATGAAGGCGCGGCTCTTCGGCATGTCGAGGGCGACGATGGTGCGCGCCGAGCCCGCCGCGAACAGGCCCCGGGCCAGCATCTCCACGGCCTGCGGGGTGGTGCGCTCGCTCATGCCGATGAGGACGGCACCGTTGCCGATCACCAGCACGTCACCGCCCTCGATCGTCGACGGGTAGTCGGACTGCCCCTGCGACCAGTGGTGGAAGACGCCCGCCTCCGCGCCGGTGAACAGCGGGTGGTGCCGGTAGATCGCCTCGAAGTGCACGGTCTCGCGCTGCCGGGCCGGCCAGCGCATCGCGTTGATCGACACCCCGTCGTAGATCCAGGCGGAGGTGTCCCGGGTGAACAGGTGGTTCGGCAGCGGGCCGAGCACGAAGTCGTCGAGGTCGAGGGCGTGGAACCGCACCGAGGTCGGCTCGCGGTGGCCCGCGAGGAACTCCCGCTTCGTCATTCCGCCGACCAGCGCCTCCGCCAGCGCCTCGGCGTCCATCGAGTCGAAGGCCGCGCGGAGGTGGTCGGCGGCGAGCGGTCCGTACTCCTTCTCGTGGAAGACCCGTTCGAGCACCAGCTTGCGGGCCGCGGGCAGTTCCAGGGTCTCGCGCAGGAGGTCGCCGAAGAGGTGCACCGCCACCCCGCGGTCACGGAGCACGTCGGCGAAGCCGTCGTGCTCCTGCCGGGCGCGGCGCACCCACAGCACGTCGTCGAAGAGGAGGGTGTCCTTGTTGGTCGGGGTGAGCCGCTTCAGCTCCAGATCCGGGCGGTGCAGGATGACGCGGCGCAGCCGCCCGGTCTCGGAATCGACATGGAATCCCATGCACCCATCCTGGCGGAGCGGAGCGGCGCGCGCGTGGTTCTCGGCGTGTCCCGTCAGGCCGACGCGACGATGACGACGACCAGGGTCACGAGCAGGACGAGGACGGTGCCGAGGAGGGCGAAGGTCAGCCACCCGTCCTTGGCGTGCCCCGAGCCCGACGGGGCGGCGGGCACGGTCGTACGGGTCGTGGGCCCGTCGTCGGGACGGCGGGGGTCGGGGGCGGGACGGGACGGGGCCGGGATGCGGGCGCCCCCGTCCGAGGTGGGGCGGGTGGCTTCCGGGCGGGGGTGTTCGCGGCCCGGGGCGCGCTGGGGCTGAGCGCCCGCGAGGTGGTGGGGGTCGTGACTCGGGGCGCGCTGCGGCTGGGGGCCGGCGGAGCGGGGAGCGGGGCCCGCGGGGTACGGGGGCTGGGTGCCCGTGGCGCCGTGGGGCTCGCGGGCCGGGGCGCCATGGGGCTCTCGGGCCGCGGCGCCATGGGGCTCGCGGGCGGGGGCGCGTTGCGGTCGGGGGCTCCCCGGCCGGGCGGGCTCGGGGCCTGCCGCCGTGGGGCGGCGGCCCTCCGGGAGGGCGGCGAGGACGAGTTCGCGCCACACGGGTTCCGGGAGCCCGGAGCCACCGGCGACGATCGCACGGAACGCCGCCTGCATCGCCGGATCCGTCGTCGTCGCGAACCGGATGAGCACCTCTGCGAGCCTGGCCGGCGCCGCCTCGTCGGCGTTCCTGCCGGTGAGCAGCGGGCGGACCGCCCACTCGTGCAGGTCGGCCGCGTCGGCGGCGCGCCGCTCGGGGGCGACCCGTTCCTCGGGATGGCGGCGGATGACGAAGTACTCCTCGTCGATCACCAGGTCGCACAGCTCGCGCCTGAGCGGGCGGTCCCATCGGCGGATCCTGCGGCGGATCTCGGCGACCAGGAGCATCGTGACGCCGCGCGGGCGGCGCTCCCGGAGCGCGGCCAGCAGCTCCCCGTTCGTCGCCCGGGCCGCGGCGCCCCGGACGTCGTCGGGTACCCAGGACCGCGCGAGCCGCTCCTCCAGACCGCTGTGGCCCCGTAGGGTCCGCCGTCCGCCGCCCCCGGGCCCGCGCCGGTTCCGCACCGGTCCGCCCAGGACGGAGCCCAGGCCGCCCCGCCCGGACTGCTGTCCGCCTCCCTCGGGCCGGGCCGCCGCCGCGGAGCCGTACGGGCTGGGGCCCACCGCCTCGGTGACGTGCCCGTCCCAGCGGTCGTCCGGCTCCGCGGGCGGTGCGGCCTCCTCGGGCCGGGGCGCATGGCCGCGGCCGGCAGGTCCGCCGCCCAGCACCGGCGACCGGCCGGCGGAACCCGAGGAGCCCGGCGAACCCGAGGAGCCCGACGAGCCCGGGAAGCCCGAGGGGCCCGAGGAGCCCGAGGGCCGGGCCCCCGGCGCGCCGGGGGCAGCGGGACGGTCGCGGTCACGGTCACGCTCCCTTTCGCCGCTCCTGCCGCGGTCGTGGTCCAGGTCGCCGAGCGCCGTTCGGGCCAGGGCCAGCAGGGAGGCGTCGGGGTGCCGGCGATGGGCGGCGCGGAGCGCCAGGCCCACCGCGTATCTGCGGCTCTCGTCGTCCGCCACGTCCCGCAGGTGGTGGGCCACGAGCCCGGCGGCGACCGACTCCGCCTCGTCGCCGAGGCGTTCGCGCGGATCGGACCGCCGCCGGTCCGTGTTGCGGCTGGCCGCGCCCGCCCAGCGGCCGACGAACACGAAGCGCAGGTCGGGGAGTTCGGCCGTGTCGTGGGTGGCGAAGGTCCATCGCGGGACGACGACCTCGCCGAACAGCCCGTGGAGACCCCACAGCACGGGCAGTGCCGAGTCGCCCCGCTCGTCCAGGAAGGTGAAGCGGTCGCGCGGCCGGCGCAACAACTCGGCCGTCGCGCCCACGAGTTCGTCCTCGGCTCGGGCGAGCCGGAAGTCCAGGGCGTGCAGTCCGTCGTCCGTCGCGTCCACCAGCGCCTCTTCGCGCACGCGTGGCAGCGGCCCGCGCACCCGGGCGAGCGGCAGGCCCGCGCCCTCCCAGGTCCAGTCGTGCAGACCGAGGCAGACCGTCGGCTCAAGGACCTCGGCGTGGCCGACGAGGGCATGGCAGATGGTGGAGGCGCCGCCGCCCGGGTCGGTCCAGGGGATGCGGCGTATCAGCATGGCCCTCGTCCGGCCCTGCAGCCGGATCAGGGCGGGCCGCACCTCCTCGCCGCTCGCCCGCAACGCCGTTCTCGCCCTGCGGAACATCGCCTCCGCCTCGTCCCGCCCACCCGACCAGGCGACGGGCCCGAAGCCGGTGGTGCCGGAGTCGTTCGCGCCGTCCCAGCGGAACACGATCTGGTCGACCCGTTCGACGGCGCCGCCGTCCGGCGGCGTCGGTCGTCCCGTCGGTCGTCCCGTCGGAGCCATCGGTCACTCCCTTCCTCGAAGCAGCCCGCACGCGGCGAAGACGGACAGCAGGGGTGCGAGCACCCGGCGCGGCCGGGCACCGTGCGGGAAGCGGTCGCCGCGGGCCTGCCCGCCGGTCGCGGCGACGAAGTGCAGGGTGCAGCGGGCGCAGTCGTCGAAGGGCCGCAGCCACGCGGGGCTCGCGTGGTGGTCCAGGAAGGCGTAGGCGTCCCGGCTCTCCGCCCTCTCGGCCGCCGCGTCGTAACGGGGCGGCAGCGCCCGCCCCAGCCAGCGGTCGACGGCCGGGTCGAAGCGCACCAGGTCGCTCTTGTTGACGGCCAGCGCGGCGGGCGCCGCGACATAGCCGTCGGCGGTCCGGGGCAGCCGGTTGAGGACGGTGGTGAACGCCTCGTCGCCGAGGTCGCGGCGCGGCAGCCCGTAGCGCGCGCGGACCGGGTCGAGCGCCGGTGTCCGCAGCGCGCGCAGCGGGTCGAGCACGAACACGAAGGCGTCCACGCCCATCAGGAAGCTGGTCACCGGCCCGTCCTGGGCGAGGTCCTCGCCCGCGAGGTCGAAGAAGACGACGGGGCGCGCGGTGCGGCCCGGAGCGGAGACGAGGAGTCCGTCGGCGAAGCGCGCGAAGGTCTGCTGACCGGTGCGGCCCAGCTGTCTGCCCTGCTGGAGGCTCTGGACCCGCTCGCGCAGATAGGTGCGGTGGGCCTCGGGGTTGAGGGGCAGGCACTTCAGCCCGTACGGCTCGAGGCCGCCGAGCTCGACCTCGCCGAGCATCGCGGCCATGAGGTGGGTCTTGCCGACGGCGGAGCTGCCGACGAACGCGATGGAGAGCGGTTCGCCGTGGGTGAGGTAGGGGACGGGCAGTTCGTGCGCCTCGTCGCCCTCGCCGGTGTGCGGGCACAGGTGGTAGGCGGTGCGCAGCAGGTCCTGGCGGTGGCCGGGGCGGTGCTCGGTGGACAGGTCGAGCGGGATGCGGTTGCCCTTGGCGTCGATGGTGACGAGCAGGTTCTCGTCGTACGTGACGGGAAGCAGGCAGTGCGGGCACATCCGCCCTGGTGGCGAGGGCGGCCCGAGGGTCCCGGAGTCCGTGGCACCCCGGCCTGCGGCGGCCGGCCCGTCGGGCGGGTCGCCGAAGAGCAGGGCGCGCAGGCCGCGCCGCTGGGGCGGCGGATCCGCCGGGTCGGGGCGGTCGTCGTCGTACGGCGCCGGGACGGCGGCCCTGCGGGCGAGTTCGGCGTCGTAGCGGGCCCGTCCCGCGGCGAGCGGGTCGGCGGTGCCGACGGCGTGGGCGAGCGGGTCCGGCAGCCGCAGCAGCCGCAGCAGCTCGGCGGGCGCGGGCCGGGCGGCGGCGGTCGCCGCGAAGAGTCCGCTCTGGGCGAGCGCGGCGAGCCGCCGGTACTGCCCCAGGTCCTCCGGCGGACCGTCGGCCCGGTCGGCGCGGCCTGGCGGGCCGGGATGGCCGGAGAGCAGGAGGTACGCGATCCGGGCGAGCGACCAGAGGTCGTCGCGGGTGTCGGCGGTGCCGCGGCCCGCCCGCTGCTCCGGGGAGGCCCAGGGCGCGGTGCCGAAGGGCTCGCGGGCCTCGCCCGCGCGCAGCGCCGCGTACGGTTCGGACAGCCGTACGTGGCTGCCGTCCCACCGTACGGTGTCGGGTGCGAGCGCCCGGTGGACCAGACCCACCTCGTCCAGGAGCCTTACCGCCAGCGCGAGTTGCCCGACGATCCGCTGCTGCTCGTCGCCGCCGAGGCGGGGCAGGCAGTCGGTGAGCGGCGCTCCGGCGGCGCGCCGGTAGAGCACGAAGGGCTCGGCGCAGTCGAGGTCGAAGCCGACGACCCGGGTGAACAGCTCGGCGAACTTCTCGCCGCCGTAACGCCGTTCGACGGCGACGGCGGCGGACACCTCCCGTTCGAGGCGGGTGTACGCGTGCGGGTCGGCCTGGGCGGAGAGCGGCAGCCGGAACTGCGTGACGGGCCAGCCCGCGCCCAGGGTGACCTGGCGCGTCCTCAGCTGGGGCCGGCCCGCGGGTCGGGCGTCCTCGCCGTAGCGGACGGCGAAGCGGACCGGTTCCTCCTGCGGGGTGAGGAACTCCAGCTCCTCGTGGGCTCCTTCGGGTTCGCGAGCGGGTGGGGGCGGTACGGGGTCGGTCTGCCGGTCGGCGGTCATGGTGCTCCGTCCTCCTCTGCCAGGACCGTGTGCACGACGTCCGCGCGCAGCGGTACGAGGCGCAGCACGCCCGCGTGCCGGCCGGCGTCGGTCCACACCACGTCCTCGGCGGTGCCCCGCCAGATGTCGTCGCCGGTGGTGCCGCGGCGCATGGTCTCGGGCACGAAGCGGACCCGGCGGACGGCTCCGGGCTCGTGGGAGAGCAGCCGCAGGTGTTCGGGCCCGCACAGCGGGACGGTCAGGCGCGTGTCGTCGTCCGCGGCGAGCAGCCTGGCCACACCGTCCGGTGCGACGCCGGTGAGCCGGGCCGCGTCGGGCCGTTCGCCGCGCTCCCGCCCGGGCGGCGGGGAGGCGGCGGCGTCCCGTTCCAGCCGGACGCGGGTCTCGTCGAGCAGCGCGGTCATGGGCGCGTCCAGGGGCAGTCGTCCGGCGTTGCCGGGGTCGCGTTCGACGCCGGCCCAGCAGCCGTCGAGGATCGCGGAGACGCCCTCGACCAGGTCGGTCACCAGGGTGTCGACCAGGGCCGGTCCCCCGTCGCCGTAGCGCCGCTCCAGCCAGCGCGGCACGGCGGCCGGGGCGGAAGCGGTGGCGGCGGAGGCGGTCGAGGCGGAGGCCGGGCCGGCGGGTGCCGTGGGGCGTGGCTCCTCCCCGCCCGGCCAGGCGGCGCCGTCCTGCCAGGCGTCCGGTCCGGGACGGGGTTCCGGTCCAGGGCGGGTGCCCGGGCCCTGGCGCGCGTCGGCACCCGGCCAGGCGTCGCCGCCCGGCGTCGCGTCCGCGTCGGGCCAGACCTCGCGGCCGGGCCACGTACCGCCGTCCTGTGACAGGTCCGGTCCTGGTGGGATGCCCGGCCCTGACCCTGGTTGCCGTCCTGACCGCGCGTCAGCGCCATGCCAGGGGTGGCGGCCGGACCATGCGGCGTCGCCCCTCGACGCGTCCGCCCCCGACCGCGCTTCCGCCCCCGCGTGCGCGTCCGCGCCCGGCCAGGCGTGCTGGTCGGGCCACACGACGCCGGCGCCGGCGCCGTCGAGGGGGTCGCCGCCGTCGGACCAGTCGTCCCAGTCCCAGTCGCCGGCCCTGCCCGCGCCACCGGCCCGGCCGGTCCCGCCGGGGCCGCCCGCGCCGCTCGTGCCGTACGGATCCGGGTTCCCGTACGGGTCGGGCACGGCCGGGCCTGCGTACGCGTCGGCGGTCGCGGCGAGACCGCGGAGCAGCCTGGCCACCGCGCCGGCGCCGTCCGAGCAGTGGTGGCGCACGTCGGCGAAGAGCCAGTCGTGCACGGCGGCCGTGACGAGCAGTGCGTGGATCTCGTCGAGGGCGCGCCCGGCGTCCTCGGGATCCGCACGCTCCCACCAGTCGTCCACGCCGAGGGTCCAGTCCCGCAGGGCGAGCAGCACGACGGCGGCGACCGCGACGGCCAGGGCGGTCGCGGCGGCCCAGAGCGGCGGGCCGAGGGCCTGGCCGACGGCCGCGCCGGCGCATCCGCCGACGAGGCCGCCGACGAGCCGTGGCCCCGAGCCCGTACTGCCTCCGCCGTCGAGGCGGCCGTCGGGCGAGCGGTTGGGGCGGCGGCGCAGCATCAGCAGCGCGAGAGCGGCGGCGAGCAGGCCGACGGCGGGGCCGAACGCCCAGCCGGCGCCCGGCCAGAGGCCCGCGAGCAGCGCCAGGACGCCGGTCACGAGAGCGGCGAGGAGCCGCGGGCCGCCGGCCCGGAACGGGTACCGGGCATCGAGTCTGGCGAGCCGGTCGGGTCCGCAGACGGCGTCGAGGGTGGCGCGCCGGGCGGCGCTGCCCGCCGGGGCGGAGCGGGCGGCGAGGGCCGCGAGCCGGGCCGCGACCGAACGCAGCGGCAGGCGGCGGCCGATCAGTTCCTGGGTGTGGTCGCGCAGGGCGGGGACGATGCCGGTGCGGGTGATCTCCCTGGGCATCTCGGGGAGCTGGATGCCACGGTCGGCGAGGAGTCCGCGCTCCTCGACGCTCGGCCGGGTGCCGCCGGCGAGGGCGAAGGCGTCGGCGACGGTGCCGCGGAACTCCCGCAGGGCGCCCGCGAGGCGTTCGATGTCCCCGGGCAGATCGGTGTCCCGGCCCGCCGTGGTGAGCAGCCCGGCCGGTCCCCGTACCCGCGCGTACCCGTCGAGGGCGTCGTCGAGGGCGCGGCGGCAGGCGAGCAGCCGGGAACCGGCCCGGCCGTGCGCGGGCAGCCAGTCGTGTCCGGAGAGCGAGCCCGGCACCGCCTCGTCGAGGAGCAGGGCGAGTTCGCCGGGGACGGTGCCGGCGGTCGCGGCGACCGGGACGTCGGGGCCGGTCAGCGCCTCGACGGCCTGCCGCCAGGCGCGGGCACGGGCCTCGTCGCTGAGGTCGTGCTCCAGGATGCGCACGGCGGGCACGGCGACGCCGCCCGCGACCCGGGCGAGGGCCCGCAGCACGGCGTCGAACACCTCGGGCGTGGCCAGCACTTCGACCAGCGGGCGCAGGGCGGCGGCGTCCGGGCCTCGGAAGCCGTCGAGGAGCCACAGCACGCCGGCGGCGGGGGGCCGCAGGGTGAGGGTGCGGCGCAGGTTCCGCTCGCCGGGCGCGCCGACGGCCAGGCACACCACGTGGGCGGGGCCGTAGGAGGAGAGCCGCTCGTGGAGGAGCTGGTGGCCGACGAGCCGGTCGGCGTCGTCGACGACGAGGAAGCGCCGCTCGTCGGCGGCCTGCGGGACGGCGAGTGCGCGGCGGACCGCGTCCTCGGCGGCGTGGTGGTCCTCGGGGTCGTACGCCTCGGCGCGCAGGTCGAGGCAGACGGCGTGGCCCGGCGCCGGCTGTTCGGGGACGACGCGTGGGCTCACTCCTCCTCACCGTCCAGGTCCCACGGGTAGCCGCCGTCCATGGGCTCGGGCGAGGCGTCGGTGACGGGTGAGGCGTCGGTCAGAGGAGAGGCGTCGGTCACGGGTGTGGCGTCGGTGAAGGGCAAGGCGTCTGTGAAGGGCGAGGCATCGGTGAGGGGCGAGGCGTCGCTCACGGGCTCGGGTACGGCCCGCGGCGGGGCCGGGGCCGCTGCGGGCGCGGCGAGCGCAGGGGGCGCGGCGGGCGCGGCGGGCGCGGGGATGAACGGGGTGGCCGGGGCGGCGGGTTCGGCGTACGCCGCCGGGGTGGTGGGCGGATGCGCGTCCGGGACCGGAGGAGCCGGCACCGCGCCGTGGCCCGACGGACCGTGGCCCGCGGGACCACGCCCTGCCGGACCGTGGCCCGGCCGACCGTGACCCGACGGGCCATGGCCTCCGGGTCCGTCGGGCGCCGGGGCGTGGCGCTCGTACAGTGCCCGCAGCGTCGGCCGCGTGGGCCGGCCCGCGCCCGCGAAGCGCATCTCGAGCGCCGCCGGGTAGGTGACCTCCCAGAAGTCCCGCAGGGGTGCCAGCCATTCGGCGTCCTCCTCCGCGTACTCCAGGGTCAGCTCGTCGAGCAGCGCCCGCTGCCGCGGCGCGATCTTCTCGACGAAGCGGACGAAGAGCGGCGAGGGTCCGACGGGCGTGTGGGCGAGTCCCTTCGGCAGGGCCTGCATCAGCCGGCCGCAGAACTCCTCGATGATCTGGCCCTCGTCGAGCAGCGCCCACCGCTCGTACGCCCGGAGCAGTCCCGCCCAGCTGGAGAGCGCGCCGTCGAAGTCCTCCAGGCGGAGCGACATGGTCGCGGACTCGCCCTCCTGGAGCCGGATGCGCACCAGGTGGGGCGACTCGTCGGGGCCTTCGGTGTGGATGTGGCCGTTCCACATCGCGCACAGCAGCCGGTGCAGGATGCGCCGCCGGTCTTCCTCGGTGGAGACCAGCCAGTCGTCCTGGTGGCCGAGCCGCTGCCGCCAGTGCAGGAAGTCCTCCTGGCCGCCGGAGTCCCGGGCCTCGGCCCAGAGGCTCAGGACGTTGCGGACCTCGGAGATGTCGGTGAGGTTCATGCCGCTGCGGAACAGGACCACGGTGATCGACTCGGTGTCGACGGCCCGGTACTCCTGGGCGGCGCGCGGCGGCAGGTTGAGCTCCTGGCGCAGGTAGTCGGAGGCCCGGCCGTCGGACTCGCTCGCCGGGTGCACGATGAGGATCTTCAGGGGGCCGCCGCCGTCCGGCGTGAAGCCGACCGGGAGCAGTCCGGCGAGCGCGGCGCGGAACTGGTCGAGCCAGCGCCCGTCGACCTTCGACTCGGCGGACTCGTCACCGGCGGCGGCGCGCAGCAGCAGGCCCATCGAGGGCAGCAGGGGGCGGGCGAACCGGTCGTCGTTGGCCTCGCCGAACAGCTTCTTCACGCGCCGCTCGACGACCTGCTTGATCTCCTTGACGGCGGCGCCGGGCGAGCGGCGCACGGCGTCCAGCGCGCTGCGCCACTCCTCGGGCCGGACGAGCCGCTCCAGCAGGCCGGCGGCGTCGGTGTTCTCCGGCAGGCCCTCGCTCTGCACGAGCCGGTCGAGGACGTCGTCGTAGAAGGCGCGCAGGCTGTTCTGGGGCGGCAGGAGGTAGGAGACGCCGGTGCGGTCGTCGCGGTACAGCTCGCGCCGCCGGTCGGCGAAGAGCTTGGCCTCGTCCTGCTCGTGTGCGCGCAGTCCCTTGGCGAGCTCGCCGAGCTCGTGGAGGACCTTGGTGAGCGGGGGCCGCCACTGCGCCTCGCCGGCCTGCCAGGCCCGGTGCCACAGGACCCTGGCGCGCCACTGGTACCAGGCCTCCTGGCGGGCGAGCGCGTCCTGCACGTCCGGGTCGCTCCACTTGGCCGGTACGAGGCCGCCGGCGCCGCGCCTGACGTGCGGGATGGCCGGGGCCGAGGTCTGCACCTCGGGGGGCCGCCCGGGGTCGTTGCGCCGGTTGTCGAGCATGCCGGTGAAGCCGGCGGCGGCGACCCGGTCCGTGTGGCCGGGATGCCCGTTCAGGACGGCCTCGACGCGGAACGGGCTGATGACGCCGAGCAGTTCGCGCACCGCCGTGCCGGGCTTGAAGTCCTCGGTGAGCCGGGGCACCTCGCGGGAGAGGTCCGCCTCCAGGCGGCGCAGGGCGTCCTCCATGTCGCCGAGGCGGTTGCGCAGCTCCTGGGTGATCGCGTTCTTGCCCTTGGGCAGCTGCTCGGGCAGCGGCACGTCGGGGGCCTCGCGGTTCCACAGCCGTCCGATGCCGGAGCGGGCGAACATGTCCTGGACGAGCTGCTTGTCCTCGGGCCGGTGGCGGCGTGCCTTCTCGCCGAGGCCGCGGACGGCCTGCGCGAGGAGCCGGGCGGCGACTATCTCGGCGAGGTCGTCGACGGGCACGGTGAGGGAGGCGGCGAGGCTGGTGGACATGCCGCGGTAGCCGATGCCGGTGCGGGCCGGGGTGGAGCGTTCGACGCTCTTGTTGATGAAGCTGGCGGCGAAGGACTGGTAGTCGTCCTCGGAGCGTCCGGCGCCGGTGTCCTCGCTGAGCTCGGTGCCGATCAGCGACATCACCATGGCGGTGATGGAACGGCGCAGGTCCTCGGTGCCGATGACGGCGGGCTTGGAGAAGAGGAAGGCGGTCTGGACCGTGGAGGGCCGCAGGGCGACCACGCCGTCGACCGGGTAGTGGACGCTGATCCGGCCGCGCTGTTCGACGTCGCCGACCTCCTGGAGGGCGTCGGGCACGTTCTGGTCGTCGACGAGCCGGGAGAGGTCCACGAGGGCGCGGGCGGCGTTGAGTTCGGCCTCGCGTCCGCCGCCCGCCTCGGGCGGGAAGGCGGAGGGCATGACGACCAGCGGATAGATCTTGACTCCGGGCACCTTGCCCTTGCGGAACTCGTGCCCGATGAGGTGGATGAAGTCGTAGAAGATGCCGGCGCCGGTGCCGCCGGCCACGGAGAACGCGACGAAGACGTCGCAGCCGCGGATGCGGCTGCCGCCCACGCGCTGGAGGTCGCCGGCCGCGTTCCCGATGGCGCCGATGGCCTCGCGCAGCTGGCGCAGGACCGGTTCGAGGCCGGAGCGCATGGTCGCGAAGAGCGCGGCACGGCCCACGGTGGGCAGCTGGCCCGCGCCGTTGTGGAGCGGGGCGACGCGCGGCTGGCGGGCCTGCGGCGGCAGCCACAGCCGGGTCTCCTCGTGGAGCGCGACCCGCAGCATGCGGGTGACCTCGGGCGAGGAGTCGTAGTCGGTGGGCAGCAGGTCGCGGACCATGCGGGAGGTACGGGCGAACGCGGCGCTCTCGGCGCCCTTGGCCCGGAACTGGGGCTGGCGGGTCAGCTCCGCCTCGCTGAAGTCCGCGTACACGAACTGCAGGCAGTCGGGCAGCTGGAAGGGCAGCCGCCGGCCGCCGTCGACGAGTTCGGTGCCGTCGGGGCCGCACAGCTCGCGGCGCAGGCTGCGTTCGAGCTCGCTGCCGATGCGGCCGCCGGTGCCGCCGAGGCCCACGAACAGCATGGGCTGGTAGATCTTCATGTCGTCTCCCCTGAGGGCCCCGAGGACCCTTCTCCGTTCGTGCGTGGGGCGGTGGTGCGTGGGGTGTCGGTGCGTGCGATGTCGGTGCTCCAGCCGTCGGGGCCGTGGTGGTGCGGCCGCGCTGGTGCGGGGGCTGGTG
Source organism: Streptomyces sp. NPDC127114 (assembly GCF_042677525.1). Classification (NCBI taxonomy): domain Bacteria; kingdom Bacillati; phylum Actinomycetota; class Actinomycetes; order Kitasatosporales; family Streptomycetaceae; genus Streptomyces; species Streptomyces sp. NPDC127114. Next base: position 21,799 of record NZ_JBHXTJ010000033.1, on the reverse strand, counting down.
CGGCCGTGGCGGTGCGGGCCGCGGCCCGGATCAGAAGTCCGGGTCCCAGACGGCGGGTGTCGTGGACGTGGCCGGCGGGGTCGCGTCGCCCGTGATCGTGGGTGGCGTGGCGTCGGTCGGCGCGTCGGGGCCGCCGCGCCGTCCCGGGCGGCCCGGCCGTCCGGCGCCCCCGGCCCGTCCGGGGCGCGGGACGGACAGCAGGCGGCCACCGCTCTGGAGGCGGTCGCGGACCGGCCGCCGGCCGTCCCTGACCACCAGCTCGCACTCGTCGAGGCCGAACGGCTCGCCCGGCCGTATCGACGACTCACGGCCGCGGTGCGGCCGGATCAGCAGCTCGCCCGCGCCGGTCCTGCGCAGCCGGTGCGCGGGCCCGCCGCCGCGGGCGCGCCGCAGCGTGGGCGCGGCCCCGCGCGGCTCCTCGACGGTGAACAGGTACTCCCCGCCCCCGCTCTGGCCCGTGCGGACCGTGAGCGTGTCCAGGACCCGCCCGTCCCTGCGGAGTTCGAGCCTGACCCCGGTCAGGTCCCGGATGCGGTTGCGGGCGGCGATCCGGACCGCGGCGACGGCGGCCAGCAGGGCGGCGGCGACGGCGCCGCCGACGACGTACGGCCACCAGCGGTCCCACCACGTGGGCGGTGCCTCGACGCGGATGTCGAGGAAGGAGGCGTCGAGCGCGCGGTCGCCGTCGTCGGTGTCGAGGACGACCAGCGGGCCGCCGAGTTCGCCGAGCGGAGTGCCACGGCCGACGGTGAGGGTGAACTCGACGCTCGTGGCGGGGCCCGGCCGGGCGACGACGGTGGCCGGGGTGATCTTCGGCCCGGCAGCGGTCCCGGTCCCGGGCGTGGTGCCCGCACCACCGGTGGTGCCCGACGCGTCCTGGCCGTCCTGGCCGTTCTGACCGATCTGGCCGTCTTCCAGAGCGAGGCGGAGGGTGTGCGGGACGGTGTCCCTGTTGGTGATGTCGATCCGGCCGCGCACGGTGTCGCCGGGGTGGACGGTGGCCTGGTCGACCGAGACCTGCGCCTCCAGGAGCGGGTCACCCTCGGTGACGCGGGTGTGGAACGGGCGCCGGTCGGAGGTGACGCCCGGCGCTGCCATGTCGGCCGTGATCTCCAGGTCGCCGGTCGCGCTCACCGGCACGGTGAGCCTCCCGGTGAAGCGGACGTCCCCGGCCCGGCGGTCGGGCGCCTTGCCGTCGTCGGCCAGCCGGACGTTCACCGGGGCGAAACCGCCCTCTCCGGTGAGCCGGGCGGTGACGGTGATGCCCTCCAGCTGGCGCGGGTCGGTGATGACGACGCCGCGCCGGGTCTGCATCCGCACCTCGACGACGGCCTCCTGGCCGGGGCGCGGCGCGACGGGGTCGAGGACCACGGCGGACCGCAGCCGGCCCTGCCAGATGGCCCGGACGGCGACCTCGCGGTCCCGGTGGCCCTCGGGGGCCTCGACCCGCACCCGCCAGCGGCCGGGCAGCGGGTTCTTGACGCGCAGGGCCTCGACCGGCCCGTCCGCGCCGCTCACCTCGAAGGCGGAGCCGTCGAAGTCGCCGCGCGTGGGCACCTTGCGGCCCGCCGGGTCGTAGTAGGTGACCCGTACCTTCGGGTCGTGCTTGCTCACGGTCAGGGAGCCGTCGGTGGCGATGGGCGGGATCGTCACGTACAGGTCGGCGGGCGGCTTGCCGACGGTGCCGTGGGAGATCCGGGCGCAACGTGCGGCGGCGAAGGTCTCCTGGAGCGCCTTGTCGATCTCGGCGGAGCCGGCGACCACCCGCATCCTGGGCACCGAGCCGGGCACGTCGGAGCAGGCGCCGCGGTATCCGCCCTCGGCCATCGCGGCGAGCGCGGCCCGGTCGATCCGGCCGCCGAAGCCCAGCGGCCAGATCTGCACCCCGGCGTCCCGCGCCCTGGCCAGCTCCTCGGCGAGGCGCTTCTCGCCGTTGGCCTGGCGGCTCGGGCCGTCGGCGCCGTACTCGGGGCTGTCGCTGACGTCGAGCCGGCCGTCGGTGAGCAGGAAGACCACCTTGGGCGTCTTGCGGGCCTTGTCGTCGGCCGCCCCGGGGCCCCGGTCCTCGGTGAGGCGGGTGACGGCCTGGCGGACGGCTGCCGGGAAGTCGGTGCCGGGGCCCGTTCTGGACCGGTCGCGACGGGCGAGCTCCTTGACGCAGTCGCTGAGCCGCTGCCGTCCGGCCGCGTCGACGACGGTCGGCGGACACACCTCGCGTACGGGCGACTGGCCGGGCTTCTCCGAGCTGCCGAAGCCGATCACGGTGGCCCGGGAGCGCTCGGAGATCTCGCCCTGGCTGAGCAGGGCGGCGGCCTCGGTCTCCCGGGCGAGGTCCTCGTCGGAGAGGCTCTTCGACTGGTCGACGACGACCGCGAAGTCGATCGGGTCGGCGCCCTCGGCGGGATCGGCGGCCACGGCCTGGCGCGGCTGCGGCACGTACGGGGCCGCGGCGGCGGGACCGCCGAGCGGCGCGGACAGGACGAGCAGCGCGGACAGGACGAGCGGCGCCCCGGCCGGGAGGTGGCGGAGGAGCGGGCCGCCCTTGCGGAGGCTCTGCCTCGGGGTCAACAGCACGGTCACCTTCATGGTCGTGTCACCACAGTTCGCTGAGGAGGGCCAGGAGGGCGCCGAGCACGAGGGCGGCGACGCCGAGCCGCAGCCACCGGTATTTGGCGGCGAGGACGAGCCCTTGGACGCTCGCCTGTTCCAGGAGCCAGCCGGTGGCGTCCGGGCCCGCGGCCTCCAGGCGGGCGCGCAGCGCGTCCGCCGGGGTGCCGGAGACGAGGTCGCGGAGCAGGGTGCGGTCGGCGCCCGGCCTGGTGCGGGGCAGGACGACGGAGACCAGCATCAGGACTCCGGCGGTCCACAGCGCCCCGGCCGTGACGAGCAGGGCGAGACCGCCGCCGGCCGGGAGCGGGCCGTGGTCCCGGGAGAACACGATCGCGAGGAAGGCGAGCGCGCCGGAGAGCAGGATGGCGGCCTTGGTGTCGGCCCTGCCGATGTCCTCGCGGACGGTGGCCAGCAACTGCTCGGCTCTCCGGCGCAGTTCGGCGGGCTCCGGCACGGCCGCCGGGGTGGCGCGGACAGGAGCGGGCGGAGGCGCGGGCGTGACGGTGGCGGTGGGTGTGGGCGGGGGCGCGGGTGTGGGCGGGGAGGCGCTGCCGCCCTGCGGGGTGCTCATTCGTCGTCCCAGTCGTCGAACTCGGCGCTCGGCCGGGAGGGCCGCCGGGGAGCGTCGTACGGCTCGCCGGCGTCGTGGGGGTCGTACGACCCGCGGGTGTCGTACGCGTCGTCGCCGCGCTTGCGGTCACCGCGGCCGTCGACGTCCTCGGCGTCCTCGGCGTCCTCGGTCTCGAACGAGGCCTGGACGCGGGTCGGTTCGTAGACACGTGGGTCCGCGGGCGCGTCGGGTAACGACTCGTCCTCCCAGTTGGGCGCGGTGGGCTCAGGGCGGGAGGCCTCCAGGGCGCGGGGGCCGGAGCGGCGCGTGGTCTCCAGGACCCGGTCGGCGACGCCGCCGAGAATGGTGCCGGTGCTGCCGCGCAGGTGCTGGAGGATCTGATACGCCTGCTCGTCGATCTCGTGCCGTTCGAGCACGCCGGAGTCCAGGAGCTTGTTGAAGACGGCGAGGAGGTCGGCCTGCCCCTCGCGCTTCTCGCGCTGGAGCTGGGTGCGGATCTCCCATTCCTGATCGGGGTTCCGGGCCATGTGGTGGGCGATCTGGGCGAGGTCGCCACGCCGGAACATGGCTTCGAGGTCGGCGGCGCGGGCCGCGATCCGCCTCCGCTCCCATTCCTCCCTGCGCAGCTCGGCCTCGGCGACCCGGTCGTCGGACCGGCTGGCGACCCCGACGAGGTCGCCGCGGGCGACCTCCTCCCGGGTGGGTTCGGCGAGGTCGAAGAAGACGTAGACCTGGGTGCGCAGTCCGAGGTCCCGGCCGATGACCAGGCGGCCGGAGGCCAGCTCGTCCCGTACGGCCTCGTCGGCGCGCTGGGCCTCGGTGAGCCGGAAGCGGCGGGAGAGCGAACGCAGTCCGTCGAGGAGGTCGTCGTGGAGGAGCTCGGCGACGTTCCACGCCTGCTCCTTGACGACGAGGTACGGGTCCTCGACCGTCCACTGCACCCGCACGCGCACGCTGAACGACGAGCCGTCCCCGGCGGCGGGCAGCTGGAGCTCGAACTCGGTGACGTGGCGCCCGAGCTGGACCTCGAAGACGGTGTACGGGGTGCGGAGGAGGGGCTTGTCGACGTCCTCCCTGCGGTCCGGCCAGACGATCCGGTGGCCGCCCTTGCGGTAGAGCATGACCGCGGCGATCTGCCCGCTGGTGCGGCGGTACGGGGGCGCGCACTCGCGCAGCAGCGGCCCGAGAGGCCCGCCGCCCTGTCGCCGGGCGCCCTGGCCCTGGCCCTGCCCCTTGCCCGGACGCTGGTTCTGCTGTCCCTGCCGGCCCTGTTGGCCCTGGCCGCCCTGCCGGCCCTGTTGGCCCTGCTGGCCCTGGGCGCGTGCCCGGCCCTGGCCCTGCTGTGCCTGCCGGTCCTGGGCGCGCTGCCGGCCCGGTTCCCGCTCGTCCCGCATCCGCTCCCGCCCGTCCGGGTTCGGCCCGTTCATCGCTTCGCTCCTTCCGCGACGGCGTCCCACATGCGGCGCGCCGCGCTCTTGTCCAGGGGCCGGTCCCGGTCCCGTACCAGGTCGTTGAGGAGGCCGCGGAGCCGGTCGCGGTCGCGGCGCTCGACGGAGATCAGCGGCAGGAACCCGCACACGAGGTCGAGGGCCGTGGCGTCCTTGGCGGCGCGGCGCAGCAGGCTGCCCACACCGTCGAGCGCGGTCTCCCCGGCCCGTGCGGTGTTCAGGCTGTGCCGCAGCAGGCCGCCGAGCGCCGGCGCGAGTCCGGGCCGGGTGGCGAGCAGCGCGACCAGCAGCGGGCGGGCCGCGTGCTCGTCGAGTTCGGGGACGTCGCGCAGGCCCCAGAGATAGGTGGTGCGGGCGGTGAGGCTTCTGATCACGGTCACGTGCACGAGGTTGGCCAGGGTCAGGCGCCCGTCCACGAGCCAGCGCTGCAGGCGCCTCAGGACCGGCTCGGGGTCGCCGGAGGCGAGCAGCCGGGTGAGGCTGAACGCGGCGGCCACGAGCACGTCGACGTCGTCCGGCTCCCGCGTCCTGACCACCCGCGCGATGGCGTCGAGCGAGCCGCGCAGCCCGCCCGCCGCGTACTCGTACCCGTGGGTGAGCAGGGCCGTGTCCAGGAGGTTGGCGTCGTCCGATTCCGCCCAGTCCTTGACGGTGGCGGCGACCGCCGGCCGTACCTCGGGATCGCGGGCGGCCTCGGCGAGCGCCGTCGCCGCGGCCATCCGCGCCACCGGGTCGTCCATGCCCGCGAGCGGTGCGACGAGTTCGTGGTAGCCGTGGATCCAGTCCCAGGAGCAGAGCACCCCGGCCGCGATGGACGCCCGGACCCACACCTCGGGCCGGGGGTCGTCGCACAGGGCGCGCAGCCAGCGGGCGACCGGCCCGCGCACGTTGTGGTAGCCGTGCCAGACCTCGGCGAGCACGGCGCCGGCGAGCGCGGTGCCCTGGAAGCGGATGGCCCGCACGGGCACCTTGGCCCGGCCGAGGTCGAGCTCGCCGTCCTGCAGGACCGAGCGGGCGAGCACCGGCCGGTGTTCGGCGTGGGTGCCGAACAGGCGTCGTCCCGAAGGGTGTTCGGGATCGAGGGTGACGGCGAACTCCCAGGCCAGGAGCTCGGCGGCCTCGGTGGCGATGCTGTACGCGGAGCCGTCGAAGACGGCCACGGAGATCCGGAACGCGGCGGCGTTGAGCATCGGCAGCGCCTCCGGCAGGGTGCCGGGCCGGTCGGCGCCCGCGAACCACTCGCGTGCCTGGACCCGGACGAAGGAGGCGCACTCCTCCAGGAGCCGCTCGTCCGTGAGGGTGCCGCGCCGGTGCCCGGCCAGATGGTCGGCGAGCCGGGCGGCCTCGCGCGGCCGGAGCTCCTCGAGGCCCAGGGCCTCGACCACGTCGGGCCTGACGGCCAGCTCCCGCGCCTCGGCGGCGGCCTCCTCGGGCGCGCCGCGCAGCAGCAGCCTCAGGTGGCGGTGCAGGACGTCGGCGGCGGGCGGCGGCGCGCAGTACATCCCGTAGCGTCCGCGCAGCAGCCGGTCCGCGAGGTCGCCGTTGCCGACGACGATCACGGCGTAGCCGTCGACGCCGCCGAGGAGGTCGGCGAAGCGGTCGAGGTGGAGTTCGGAGAGGCGCACGGGCGTGCGGCGGGCCGGTTCGCCGCGCTCGCCGGGCGAGCGGCGCGGCCCGCCCTCGGCGCGGATGTCCTCCGGGCGGTGCTCGATCAGGTGGCCCGCCTTCTGGTGGAGGGCGTCGGCGGTGATCTCGTCGACCCCGTGGCGCGGGTCGAGCCGGTACACACGGCGGGCGGCCACCTCGGCGAGCAGGGCGAGTGCGGTGGCCTTGCGGCCGCTGCCCGGCTCGCCGCACAGCACGAGGACGCGGTGGCTGCGCAGCCGCTCCTTCATGCGCTGGTAGCCGGCCGTCTCGCAGTACACGTCGTCGAGGTGGTCCAGGGTCTCGGCCGGTACCGTGCCCTGCACGAAGTCCGACCGGTCCTGGTACCAGAAGTCGTAGCGGTCCCCGTAGTGGACGTAGGCGTCGCGGCCCGCGGAGTTGCGGTGGTCGCCCGGCGCGCCCTGGCGGAGGGACTGGAGCGCGGCGCGCGCGGTGGCCGCGCCACCGGTGCCGCCCGTCCCGCCGATCCGGCCCCGGCCCATGCTGTCGAACGGGTTGCCGTCGCGGGCCGGTTCGCCGGAAGCGCCGTCAGCCGTCGGGGCCGCGCCGCCGGAGCCCGCGCCGTCACGGCCGCCGCCCTTGGCGCCGCCGCCCGCGCCACCGGCGTTCGCCGGGCCGCGATCGCCTTGGGGATCCGCGTCGGAAGAGGCGGCTCCGCCGTGGTCGAGGTCGTCGTCGCTCATGCCGGCTCCTCCCGCTCGCCGTACCAGGCCGGGGCCTCGGATGCCTCGTCGGCCTCCGTCTCCGGCACCGCTTCCGCCGCCGCTTTCTCCGCCGCTTCCGCCGCCGCCTCCGCGGGCTGGTCCTCGTCCCAGTCCGGCTCCCAGTCCTCCTCAGGGACCTCGTCACGCAAGGGGTCCGGCAGAGGGTTCCCCACCCCGTTACCCACCTCGTTCCGCACGTCGTTGCGCACGTCGTTGCGGATGCCGGTGAACCCGCCGTGGATCGTGTTGCCTTCGATCACCTGGATGTCGCGCCCGGCGGTGTACGTCCGGTTGCCCGCAGGCGCCCTGGACGGTGACGAAGGAGGTTTCGGCGAGAGGCGGGACGAGGGCCGGGACGAGACGTCGGCCGGAGGGCCGGACGGCGGCCTCGGCGAAGGCCGCGGCGCGGGCGTGCCGGGCGGTGAGCCGTCCCCCCGCGACGGCCCACCGCCGGTCCGGGGTGCCAGCGGCGGCTCCGGCAGCCGCGGCACGTGGAACCAGGCGTCCTCCGCGGTCTCCTTGGCGACCACGGCGGCCCGCCGGTAGTGGTCCGGCTCGACGTAGCGGCCGCCCTCGACCACCACGTTCCGGTAGAGCCAGTCCGAGACCACGATCAGCAGGTCGACGTCCGGGGCGTCCGCCATGACCCGGCGGGCGGGCGCGCTGTCGCACAGCCGGCAGGCCAGGTCGACGGCCCGGCCCACGAGCCCCCGGCCGTCGTCGAGGACGAGCCCGGCGTTCATGCCGACGCGCAGCCGGAGCCGGCCGCGGCTGCGCCCGTTGTGCGCGCGCAGGCTCTCGTAGAGCGTGTCGATCCAGCGTCCGACCATGAGCGCCGGAGGCACGTCCGGGCGCAGCGCGGCGAGGATGCCGTCGCCGCGGTCCTCCTGGTGGACGGTGCCGGGCTCGATGCCCACGGAGGCGTACGCCTCTCCGAAGGCCTCGTACATGGCGGCGCGGGCGAGCCGTTTCCCGTCCATGCCGAGGCGTCCGGAGCCGACGACGTCCCCGAAGACGACGAGGCGGTGGAGGGCACCCGCACTCGCCCCCTGGTCCGCTCCCGCGCTCGCTCCCGTAGTGCTCACTCGGACTCCTAGTGATGTGCTCCGATGTGGTGCTTCCGTGCTGATCCGGCCGGCCTGTCGGCCGCCTGCCGACGGTCGGGTGGTGGTGACGGGTCCAGCCTGGCGGCTGTGGCCCGTGGGCGATGTAGCCGTTTACACAGCCGGGGGTTGTTTGTCGGACGGATGTGCGCCGGGGTGTGCGCGCCCCTGTGCGAGCAGCACGAGGACGGGCATGTCGACCACGACGACGGTCCGTTGGGCGGTACGGACGACACCCTGCTCGCGCAGCAGCCGCAGCGCCTTGGCCACGGCTTCCCGGGTCGCCCCGATGGCCGCCGCCAGGTCGTGCTGCGGCAGCGGAAGTTCCAGTACGGTGCCGGACTCGGCGCGCCGGCCGGCCCGTTCGGCGAGCTCGACGAGCCGGGCGGCGAGCCGCTGGAGCACGGTCTCCGAGGCCAGCGAGCGGCGTTCGACGTCGGCGCTGCGCAGTCGGGTGGCGAGCTGCCGCATGATCAGTGAGGTGGCGTGCGGCCGGGCGGCCAGGAAGTGCCGGAAGCGGTCGCCGGAGATGGCGACGGCCTCGACCTGGCCGAGCGCCGTGACGGTGGCGCTGCGCGGTCGGCGGTCGACGGCCGCGAGGTCGCCGACCACTTCGCCGGCACCGCGCAGCGCCAGGATGAGCCGGGCGCCGCGATCGGTGCCGACCGAGACGACCGACCAGCCGGAGAGCAGGGCGAGGACGTACACGGTGGTGTCCCGCTCCCGGATCATGATCTCGCCGGGTTCGTAGTGGCGCGGGGCGCCCTCGGCGAGCAGTGCGCGGCGGTCGTTCGCGGGGAGGGCGTGGAGGAACGACCGGTCCTGGCCGAAAAGACTCAACGGTCGCTCACACCCCCGCACGACGTCGCGCATTTCGCGTGCTTGTTCGTTCCACGGAGAGCACCAACACGCAACCGCAGTCACATTGTTGACACTCCGTCACACCGTGGGGTGAAGAACGCTAGAGGCACCGGAAGAATCGCGTCAACGCAGCCGGGGGCGGACACGAGGGGCGCAAGGGAGCGCTGTTTTCAGCCCCCTTGCGCCCCCCGTGTGACGGCCACGCGCGCGCCCCCCGCGGGACGGTCACCGCACGGTCACAGTCGCGGGTCCACCGGCTCCGACTCCAGGGCCAGGACCGCGAAGACCGCCTCGTGGACGCGCCACAGCGGCTCGCCGTCCGCCAGCCGGTCCAGCGCCTCCAGTCCGAGCGCGTACTCGCGCAGGGCCAGCGAGCGCTTGTGGCCGAGGTGCCGCTCGCGCAGCCGCTCCAGGTTGTCCGGGCGGGTGTACTCCGGGCCGTAGATGATCCGCAGGTACTCCCGGCCGCGGACCTTCACGCCCGGCTGCACCGGGCGCCCGTCGGTGCCCGTGACCAGGGCCGCGAGCGGCTTGACGACCATGCCCTCGCCGCCGGCCGCGGTCAGCTCCAGCCACCAGTCGGTCCCGGCGCGTACGGACGCCTCGTCAGCCGGGTCGACCACCAGCCGCCGCGTGACCTGGAGCAGACCGGTCGGGTCGTGCTCGACCAGCCGGTCGAGCCAGGCCAGCTGCTCGTCGTGCGGCACGGCGGCCAGCGAACGCCCGCGCGCGGCGAGCACCTGGAACGGCGCGAAGCGGACCCCGTCCAGGCCCTCGGTCGGCCAGCAGTAGCGCCGGTACGCCTCGGTGAACGCCGCCGCGTCCGCCGCCCGCTCGCGCTGCCGGCCGAGCAGCCCGTCGAGCCCGGGCACGCCTCGTGCGGCCGCCTGTTCGAGCGCCCCCAGCGCGCCGGGGAAGACCGCTCGCGACGCCGCGCCGACCGCCGCGTACTGGGAGCGCAGCAGCCCGGCCGACTTCAGCGACCACGGCATCAGCTCGCCGTCGAGCAGCAGCCAGTCGGTGTCCAGTTCGTCCCACAGCCCGGCGGCGCCGATCGCCGCCCGCAGCCGCCCGAGGACCAGCTCGGTGGTCTCCGGATCGTCGAAGAACGGCCGTCCGGTGCGGGTGTGCAGCGCGCCGGTCACGCCGTCCGCGGCGGCCACCCCGAACCGTTCCGCCGCCACCGCCGCGTCCTTGCAGACCAGCGCCACCGCCCGCGAGCCCATGTGCTTCTCCTCGCACACGACCCTCTCGACCCCGTCGGCCGCGTACTGCGCGAACGCCTCCGCCGGATGCTCCAGGTAGTGCTCCACCTTCGACGTCGCCGTCGGCGCCATCGTCGGAGGCAGGTACGCGAGCAGCCGCGGGTCGACCGCGAAACGGCTCATGACTTCGAGGGCGGCGGCCGCGTTCTCCTCACGGACCGCCACGTTCCCCAGCAGGCGCGTCTCCACGACCCGCCGGCCGTGCACGTCGGCCAGGTCGAGCGGCCTGCCCTGGTGCCCGCCGGGCGCCTCGGTCGCGAGCGGCCTGGCCGGCTCGTACCAGACCTTCTCGGCCGGTACGTCCACCAGCTCGCGCTCCGGCCAGCGCAGCGCGGTCATCTTCCCGCCGAACACGGCTCCGGTGTCGAGACAGATGGTGTTGTTGATCCATGAGGTGTTCGGCACGGGCGTGTGCCCGTAGACGACGGTCGCCCGGCCCCGGTAGTCCTCCGCCCACGGGTAGCGCACCGGCAGCCCGAACTCGTCGGTCTCGCCGGTCGTGTCCCCGTACAGGGCGTGCGAGCGCACCCGGCCTGAGGTGCGGCCGTGGTACTTCTCCGGCAGACCCGCGTGGCAGACCACCAGCCTGCCCTCGTCGAGGACGTAGTGGCTGACCAGACCGTCGATGAACTCCGACACCTCGGCCCGGAACTCCTCCGGCTCGCGCTCCAGCTGCTCGATCGTCTCGGCGAGGCCGTGGGTCTCCTGCACCTTGCGGCCGTGCAGCCACCTGCCCAGCTTGTTCTCGTGGTTTCCGCGCACGCACAGCGCGTCTCCTGCGGCCACCATGCCCATGACACGGCGGAGCACTCCCGGGCTGTCCGGACCGCGGTCGACCAGGTCGCCGACGAAGACGGCGGTCCGGCCCTCCGGGTGGTGGCCGTCGACGTAGCCCAGCTTCGCGAGCAGCGTCTCCAGCTCGGAGCGGCAGCCGTGGACGTCACCGATGATGTCGAACGGACCGGTGAGGTGCCGCAGGTCGTTGAAGCGCTTCTCCAGGACGACCTCGGCCGCCTCCACCTCCTCCACGCTGCGCAGGACGTGCACCTTGCGGAAGCCCTCGCGCTCCAGGCCCTTCAGGGAGCGGCGCAGCTCGCGGCGGTGCCGCTGGACGACGTGGCGGGGCAGGTGCGCCCGGTCCGGGCGGGCCGCGTTGCGCTCGGCGCACACCGACTCCGGCAGGTCGAGGACGATCGCGATCGGCAGCACGTCGTGCTCGCGGGCGAGCTGGACCAGCTGCCGGCGCGCCTCGCGCTGCACGCTGGTGGCGTCGACGACGGTGAGCCGCCCGGCCGCGAGCCGCTTGCCGGCGATGTAGTGCAGGACGTCGAAGGCGTCCTTGCTGGCGCCCTGGTCGTTCTCGTCGTCGGCGACGAGGCCGCGGCAGAAGTCCGAGGAGACGATCTCGGTCGGCTTGAAGTGGCGCCGGGCGAAGGTCGACTTGCCGGATCCGGTCGCGCCGATGAGGACCACGAGGGAGAGATCGGTGACGGGCAGCTTACGGCTCCGGATCTCGCCGGACCCGGCGGTGCCGGCGGTGCCGGCGGTGCCGGCGGTCTCGGTGGTGCCTGTGGTGCCGGTGGTCTCGGTCATGCCGCGTCCTCCTTCGGGCTCTGGTCGGTGTCGTTCAGGGCGGTGCCGGGGTTCCGGGTGGTGCCGGTGCCGGGGTTCCGGGTGGTGCCGGTGCCGGGGTTCCGGGTGGTGCCGGGGTTCTGGGCGGTGTCCTGGTCGGTACGGGTGAAGGTCGCCATCTGCGTCGGCGGGCCGACCTCGGGGTCGTCGGGGCCGACGGGCGTGAACCCGACCTCGTATCCGTAGGTCTCGGCGACGCGCGCCGCCCAGGCCCGGAACTCCTCCCGGGTCCATTCGAAGCGGTGGTCGTGGTGCCGGGCGTGTCCGGCCGGCAGCGACTCCCAGCGCACGTTGTACTCGACGTTCGGGGTCGTCACGAGCACCGTCCGCGGCCGGGCCGAGCCGAACACCGCGTGTTCGAGCGCGGGCAGCCTCGGCAGGTCGAGGTGCTCGACGACCTCGCTGAGCACCGCCGCGTCGTAGCCGGTCAGCCGCTTGTCGGTGTACGCGAGGGAGCCCTGGAGCAGTTTCACCCGGGCGGCCTGCCGCTCGCCCATCCGCTCCAGGCGCAGCCTGCGCGCGGCGATCGAGAGGGCGCGCGCCGACACGTCGACGCCGACGACCTCCGTGAACCGCACGTCCTTGAGCAGCGCCTGCACCAACTGTCCCTGCCCGCAGCCGAGATCGAGGACGCGGGTGGCGTCGGCGGCACGCAGGGCGGCGAGGATCGCCGCACGGCGCTGCTCCGCGAGCGGCACCGGCCGGTCCTCCGTGTCCTTGGTGTCGTCGACCGCGTTGTCGACGTCCTCGACGGCCAGTCCGTCCGCCTCGGCGAGCCGCACCAGCTCCAGGCGCTCGGTCGCCTCGCGGGTCAGGCCCCAACGGCGCGACAGGTAGCGGCTGGTGATCAGCTTCTGCTCCGGGTGGTCGGCGAGCCAGCCGTCACCGGCGCGCAGCAGCTTGTCCACCTCGTCCGGCGCGACCCAGTAGTGCTTGGCGTCGTCGAGCACCGGCAGCAGCACGTAGAGCTGGTTGAGCGCGTCGGCGAGCCGCAGCTCGCCCTCCAGGACGAGCCGTACGTAGCGGGAGTCGCCCCACTCGGGGAACTCCGGGTCGAGCGTGACCGGTTCGGCCGTCACCGTCTTCCAGCCCAGCGGGCCGAACAGCCGTGTCACCAGTTCCGCGCCGCCGCGCGCCGGCAGGGCCGGGACCTCGATCCGCAGCGGCAGCGGGGCGGCGGCCCGCTCCGGGAGCGCGGCGCAGCTCCCGTGCAGCGCGCTCTTGAACACCTTGGCGAGCGCCACGGCGAGCAACGAGGACGCGGCGTACGGGCGGTCGTTCACGTACTGCGCGAGGGCGGCGTCCGGCGCGCCGCCCCGGCCCTTGCCCTTGCCGCGGCGGACGAGCGCCACGGGGTCCACTTCGAGCAGCAGCGCGGCGGTGCACCGCTCGGGGCCGGCCTCGGGGTAGAGGACGTGCGCCGTGCCGTGCGAGGTCGAGAAGGACTGCGCCTTCCCGGGATGCTTGTGCAGGAGAAAGCCCAGGTCGGTGGCGGGTTTCTCGACGGTGCCGGTGGTGCTGATCGTCAGGAACATGCGTTCCAGCATGACCTTCGGCACTGCCCGGTCACAACGTATTTCGGAAGGCCGGGCGAGGATCGACGGAGGGTCGGTGCACGGTTACGGCATGGCGGTCAGGCTCGCGGCCAGGGCGGCGACGGTGTCGGGGCCGACGCGGCAGCAGCCGCCGATCAGGCGGGCCCCCGCGGTGCGCCAGGCGGCGGTGGTGGCCGGGGCGAAGGTCGTGCCGCCGTGCCAGCGCCGGGTGCCGGCGTCCCAGCGCTCTCCGCTGTTCGGGTAGACGACGACCGGCTTGCCGGTGACGGCCGCGGCGATCTCCGCGGCGGGCCCGGCGTCGGCCGGGTCGCAGCAGTTGACGCCGACGGCGACCACCTGGTCGAGCCCCGCGACGAGCCCGAAGGCGTCCTCCAGCCGCTGCCCGGCCCGGGTGTGCGCGCCTTCCACGGTGTACGAGAGCCAGACGGGCACCGCGCCGTACCGGCCGACGGCCCGTAGCAGCGCCTCGGCCTCGTAGGCGTCGGGGACCGTCTCCAGGGCGAGGACGTCCGCGCCGGACCCGGCGAGGACCTCGATCCGGGGCCGGTGGAAGCGTTCGAGCTCGGCCACCGACATCCCGTACCGGCCGCGGTACTCGCTGCCGTCGGCGAGCATCGCCCCGTACGGCCCGACGGAGGCCGCGACCCAGATCTCCCGCTCCGTCCGCTCCCCCGCCACCCGGGCGAGCTCCACGCTGCGGGCCAGGAGCCGTGCCGTCTCGGCGCGTTCGACACCGCGGCGGGCGAAGCCCTCGAAGGTGGCCTGGTAGCTGGAGGTGATGAGGACCTGGGCCCCGGCGCGCACGTAGGCCGCGTGCGCGGCCTCGATCTGCTCGGGCGCGTCGGCGAGCAGCCGCGCGGACCACAGCGCGTCGGACAGGTCGCAGCCCTGTGCCTCCAGCTGGTTGGAGAGCCCTCCGTCGAGGACGAGCACCCCTTCACCGAGGGCGGCGGCGAGCGAACGGTCCGGTTTCATCGGTCACCCCTGCTGCGAACGGTCGAACGATCCAACGGTCGAACAGCCAAACGGCCCTGCGCGGAGATCCACTCTCCTCTCTGCACGGTACCTCCCCGCCCGCCCCGCGCGCCCTGCTCGTGCCGTGCGTCCGCCCCGCCTCCGCGGAGGCGTCAGACGACCGTGATCGCGGTGAGCAGCAGCCCCCGCTCGGCGAGCCAGCGCCCTTCGAGCCGGTCGGGCGGGGCGACGGCCGGCGCGGCGGCGGGCAGGATCCGGGCCGTGAAGGCGCCGCCGAGGCACCTGCCGTCGTCCGCGCCACCGTCCGTGCCGTCGTCCGTGTCGTCGTCCAGGGTGAAGGTGAGGGCCGCGTCCTCGAAGTCCAGGCGCTGACCGGTCCAGGGGTACCAGGACTTGTACACGGCCTCCTTCGCGCTGAACAGCAGCCGGTCCCAGCGGACTTCGGGCGCCGCCCGCGCCAGCTCGCGCAGATGCCGCTGCTCGCCGGGCAGGGCGATGGCCCCGAGGACGCCTTCGGGCACGGGCCCGTTCGGTTCGGCGTCGATGCCGAGGGCGGTGACGGCGGGTGAGCGGGCGGCGACCGCCGCGCGGAAGCCCGCGCAGTGGGTGATGCTGCCGAGGATGCCCTCGGGCCAGACCGGCGCGCCGTGCGGGCCGGGCAGCAGCGCCGCGGCGGGCGCGCCCAGGCCCGCCAGGGCCTGCCGGGCGCACCAGCGGGCGGTGGTGAACTCGCGGCGCCGGGTGTCCACGGCCTTCGCGATCAGCGCGGCCTCCGCCGGGTGGAGGTCGCCGGGCTCGGCGACGTCCTCGAAGGCGTCCACGGCGACGACGCCGGCCGGCACCAGGCGTTCGATCACCTGCCCTCCTCGGGCTTGGGCTCCTCGGGCTTGGGCTCCTCGGGCTTGGGCTCCTCGGGCTTGGGCTCCTCGGGCTTGGGCTCCTCGGGCTTGATCTGCTCGGGCTTGATCTGCTCGGGCTTGATCTGCTCGGTCTTGGGCTCCTCGGGCAGGATCCGGCGGAGGCCGACCTCCGGGTGGCGCGGCCGGCGCCACTCGCGCGGGTAGCCGACCGACACCTCCTCGAAGCGCACCCCGTCGTGCCAGGTGGTCCGGGGGACGTGCAGATGGCCGTAGACGACGGTGCGGGCCCGGAAGCGGAGGTGCCAGTCCGCGGTCCGTTCCGTGCCGCACCACTGTGCGAAGTCGGGATAGCGCAGGATCCGGGTGGGTTCACGGACGAGCGGGTAGTGGTTGACGAGCACCGTCGGCAGCTCCGGGTCACAGGCGGCGAGGCGCTGCTCGGTCAGCGCGACGCGGGCCTCGCACCAGGCCTCGCGGCTCGGGTAGGGGTCCGGGTGGAGGAAGAACTCGTCGGTGCAGACGATGCCGTTCTCCTCGGCGCGGGCGAGGGACTCCTCCTTGGTGGTGACGCCTGGCACGCGGAACGAGTAGTCGTAGAGCACGAAGAGCGGGGCCACCGTGACCGGGCCGCCCGCGCCGTGCCACACGGGGTACGGGTCCTCCGGCGTCAGGACGCCGAGGCGGCGGCACAGGGCGACCAGGTGCTCGTACCGCTCCTGGCCGCGCAGTTGGACCGGGTCCTCCTTCGGCGTCCACAGCTCGTGGTTGCCGGGTGTCCACACCACCCGGGCGAATCGCCCGCTCAGCAGGGACAGGGCCCATTCGATGTCCTGGGACAGTTCGCCGACGTCTCCGGCGACGAGCAGCCAGTCGTCGTCCGTCGTGGGCCGCAGCGACTCCACGATGGCCCGGTTCTCCCGGTAGGCGACGTGCAGGTCGCTGATGGCCAGCAGGCGGCCCTTGCTCTCGGTCATGCCGTCGTTCCTGTCGTCGGTCGGTTCCGGTGCGCGCCGTCGATGGGGGCGGACCCTCCGGCACGACCGTACCTCGTGGAGCCGCACCAGCGGGTGCCGGTTGACGCGGCGTCGACGCGTCAACTGCGTTGTCACCGTTGCAGATTGATAAGCGGGGACAGTCCCTGTATGTTCGGAGTCAAAACCGTGGAACGTCCCCGTTTAGCTGGCCGAGGAGATGCCGCATCATGAGCGAAGAGACCGTCACGAGGCCCGCCGTCCAGAGCCCGCCCACCGCCAGGGCGGCGGGCCGCCGCAACGGCCTGGTGCTCCTCGCCGTGCTCACCCTCCAGACGATGCTCGTCCTCGACGTGAACGTCGTGAACATCGCCCTGCCCGACCTCAAGGCCGCACTCGACTTCACCCCCACCGGGCTCTCCTGGGTCCTCAGCTCCTACCTGCTGCCCTTCGGCGGTCTGCTGCTCCTCGGCGGCCGCGCCGGAGACGTCCTCGGCCACCGCCGAGGGCTGCTCGTCGGCGTCACGGTCTTCACCGCGGCCTCGCTGCTCGGCGGCCTGTCCGGCTCGGCCGCGACGCTGCTCGCCGCACGCGCCCTGCAGGGCGTCGGCGCCGCCTTGGCCGCGCCCAGCGTGCTCGCCCTGATCGCGACCCACTTCACCGACGAGAAGGCCCGGGCCAAGGCCCTCGGGATGTATTCCGCGGTCTCCGGCTCCGGCGCGGCCATCGGCCTCGTGGGCGGCGGCCTGCTGACGGACTGGCTGTCCTGGCGCTGGGTGCTCTTCATCAACGTGCCGGTCGGCGCCGCCCTGCTGATCGCGGCCCCGGCGCTCCTCCACGAGACCGAGCGCAAGCCCGCCCGCTTCGACCTCGGTGGCGCGTTCACCTCCACCGTCGGCATGACCGCCCTGGTCTACGGCTTCATCCGGGCCGCCGAGAGCGGCTGGGGTGACGTGCTCACCCTGGCCTCCTTCGCGGCCGCCGTCGTGCTCCTCGCCGTCTTCGTCCTGATCGAGACGCACGCCCGCCAGCCGATCACCCCGCTGCGGCTGTTCGCCGACCGCAACCGCGCGACCGGCTACCTCGCGCTGCTGTTCGTGATGGCGGCCGGCAACTCGATGTTCTTCTTCCTCACCCAGTTCCTCCAGGAGGTACGGGGCTTCACCCCGATCCAGGCCGGCCTGGCCTTCGTGCCGCTCGCACTGCTGATCCTGGCCTCCTCCGGGGTCGCCGCCAGGATCCTGCCCAAGGCCGGGCCGCGCGTCCTGACCTCGGTCGGCGCCGCCGCCATCAGCGTCGGCCTGCTCTGGTTCGCCCGGATCACCCCCGAGGCCCCGTTCGTCCCCGCGCTGCTCGGCCCCATGCTCGTCGCCGGTCTCGGCATGGGCACCCTGCTCGTCGGCGTCACCACCGTCCTGATGGCCGGCGTCGCGCCCGAGGAGACCGGCGCCGCGTCCGGTCTGCTGAACGTCATGCAGCAGATCGGCGGCGCGCTCGGCCTGGCCGTCATGGTGACCGTGTTCGGCGCCGCCGGCCGGAGCGCGGCCGACGGGGCGCCGGCCGGTCTCGACGCCAAGGGCACCGCGGACTACGTCCTCACCGAGGGCGTCACCACGGCCTTCGCCTGGGGCGCCGGCTTCACCGCCCTCACCATCCTGCTCACCTTCGTCATGCGTTCCGTCCCGACGGGCGGCGGCGCGCAACAGCGCGCGGAGGACTCCCCGGAGCAGCCCGGCAGCCCCGCACCGCACGTCACGGCCCCGTAGGTCCCGGCGACCTCACCGGGCGAGGACGGGGAAGCGGGATAGCATTCGGGGCCATACCCCGCTTATGGTGCCGCCGCCGTCGACGGCGGCGGCACCGTCCGAGCACGGCCGAGGAGAAGACAGCACGATGCGCGCAGACGCCCGCCGCAACTACGAGCGACTCCTGACCGAGGCCAGGAAGGCCTTCGACAAGCACGGCATCCACACCTCGCTCGACGACATCGCCAAGCAGGCGGGGCTGGGCAACGCGACGCTGTACCGCCACTTCCCCACCCGGGAGGCCCTGCTCGAGACGATACTCCGCGACAGCCTTTCCGAACTCGGCCACACCGCCCGCGAGTTGCTTGCCACGGCACCGCCCGGCGCGGCCCTCGCCACCTGGGTCCGGGCGGCGGTGGCACACGCCACCACGTACCGGGGGCTCGTGACCATGCTGATGGACAGCCTCAAGGACGACACCTCTCAGCTCAACGACGCCTGCACGGCGATGCAGTCCTCCGGCCGACAGCTCCTGGAACGGGCCCAGCAGGCGGGCGAGGCGCGCAACGACCTGTCGGCGGCCGGGCTCTTCGCCCTGATCGCCGGGGCGGCCTGGACCCGAGAGCACGCCCCCGACGAGTCCGACCAGGTCCTCACGGTCCTCATCGACGGCCTCCGGCCTCCGCGACCCTGACCCCCCTCGACCGGTCGACCCGGGGGCGCCGTGCGGCGAAACCGGGCCGGCAGACCCGAGGCCCCCTCCGGTCGTCTGCGGGACGCCGCCCCTCGGCGCCCGGGCCCGTGCCGCGTCAACCGTTTCGTCAGCGGATGATCTCCACCGGCACGGTCGGGTGAATATCCACCCCCTTGGCGGGCGGCGTCCCTCCGGGCCAGTGACCGGGGGTGGGCGGGGGTCGTTGGCTCGGGCGGAGCCGGACCGCCCGGCCCGCGCGCCGGCGGCCGTTGCCGGTGCGTCTCTCTGGTGGCCCTTCCCGCACCGAAGGGTCCCGGGCCGAGGAGGCCGCCATGTCCCAGGAAGCCGCGCCGGAGCAGTCCGTACCGTCATCGGGCGGCGCCCCGAAGGGGCTGCTGCAGCAGATGGAGGAACTGATGGCGGCCCTGACCGCCGACCTGTCGCAGCTCGACGCCGACCTCCAGTCCTCCGCCGGCTCCCGCCCGACGACGCCCCAGGACGAGACCTCCGCTTAGGCGGCTGCCGTCCTGCGCACCCGGGCGCCGCAGGTGCAGACCGTCGGCGGGGTGGTCCGAAGGAACCGGCTCAGGCGCCGCGGTGATCCGCCGGACGCAACCTAGAGGGTGTCTCGCTAGCGGCTCGCCGGGCCCGCCCGGCCTCGGGCCGGGTCGGGTGGGCGGTCGCGGTCGCGGACGGCGAGGCGGCGGAGCATCGCGCGGACCCGGTCGCCGGCCTCGTCGGCGGCGTCGATGGCCTCGATGCACTGCCAGTAGAGCCCTTCCTCGTCCGTGGCGCAGGCCACGCCCACCAGGGCGATGCCCACCTCGCCGAGGAGCGCGCCGAGCGCGGTCAGGGCCGTGCGGGCGTCCCCGACGCCGGTCAGCTGCGCGGCGCGCAGCCCGCCCGTGCGCAGGACGGGGTGGTCCACCCCGCCGCGCCCGCCGACCGTCTCGCTCAGTCCCCGCGCCTCGGTCCGCAGCTCCATCGGGCCGCACAGCGCGAGATGACTGCCTATCGCCTGCGCGAGGGCCTGGGCCTGCCAGGCCTCCGCCACGATGTCCAGCGCCACACGGCTCTCCGCCAGCGCATGCCGGCCTGTCGCGATCAATCGCTCCGCTTCCATCAACGCCGCCCCCGTTCCCCGGACTTGCCCGTGCTTACCGCTCACTCATTCCATTACCCAGCGTGAGGCCGACTGAGCCCAAACACCAGGGGAATTCGGAAATCTGTGGACAGGAGGCTTGATGGGGAAAACTCGATCACTCCGAAGAGTGACGATCGGGGTCGTCGGCGTCCTCCGCGCGACCTCCGCGCACCGGGAAACGGAGTTCGTTGCGGTCGATCTTCGCCGCCAGGGCCGCGAGCGCGTCGATCCCCAACACCTCGCAGAACTGGAGCAGATAGGCGAGGACGTCGGCGACCTCGTCGGTGACCCGGTGCGCCCGGTCCGGGTCGGCCATCACCCGGGCCGCCTCCTCGGGCGTCAACCACTGGAAGATCTCAAGGAGTTCGGCGGCCTCGACGCTCAGCGCCGCGGCCAGGTTCTTCGGGGTGTGGTACGGCTGCCAGTCGCGGGCCGCGGCGAAGTCCGCGAGGCGGCGTTGCAGGCTGGGTACGTCATGTTCGGTCACGCCCCAGGTCTACCACCGCCATCACGTCGCCCACGTCGCCCACGTCGCCCACGTCGCCCACGTCCGGATTCCCCGCCGCAGCACCCGGCCGACCGGCCGCCTCTCCCGTCGCCGCCGCGACCGGCCGTCCGGTCGCCCTTTCCGTGGCCGCGGCACCCGTCGGTCCGGCCGTCCTGCCCGCCGCCCTGCCCCGTACGTCCGCCGCGCCGCCTGCCGGGAGTTCCGTGCCCTCCCCCACCGTCGCGACGAGCCGTAGATGGCCGCTCGCGCAGATCTCCGCCGCCAGGGCGAGGAGGGCCCGCGTCTGCCGGGCGTCCAGGTCGCGGTCGAGGCCGTCCGCGAGGACGGTGAGGGTCTGCATGGCCTGGGGCACCTCGGCGACCGGGTCCATCGCGAGGACCCCCGGCCCGGTGAGGAGGACGAGTCCCAGGGCGAGGCAGCGCAGTTCGCCGTCGCCGAGGCGGCTCAGCGGGGTGGCCGGTGCCGACCCGCGGTGGGCGCGTTCGAGGACGGCCTGGACGAGGGAGCCGTCCGCGGTCTCCCGTAAGCCGACGGCCGTCACCGGGCCCGCGCAGGCCGCGGCCGCGAGCGTCGTGAGGCGGGCGTGCCGGCGACCGCACTCGTGGGCCGTGCGGTGCAGCACCTCGGCGAGGTTGCGGCAGTCGCGCCGCAGCCGGCCCGCGCCGACCGGCACGGGCGCGCGCATCACGCGTGGCCGCGGGTCGCAGGGGAAGACCGAGCGGAGTCCGACGACGACCTGTTCCGCGGCGGCGAGGACGTCTCGTTGTCCCTGGGTCTTGCCCGCGACGCGCAGCGGGAGCAGGGCGGTGCCGAGGAGGTCGTCGGGGAAGGGCGCACGGGTGACGGGTGTGCTGCCCGCGGTGTGCCATTCGGCGTGGACGGTGCCGCGGCCGGGGTCGCGCAGGGCGGTGGTGAGGAGGGTGTGGCCCTGGCCGGTGAGGCGTTCGCCGACGATCCGCAGGGTGGGTTCGACCTGGACGGCGAGGTCGAGGTGGACGGGCCCGGCGGGTCCGTCGACGGTGCAGCCGATCCGGAAGCCGCGCCGGCCCTGCGCGTCGGGCCGGGCGCGCTCCGGCACCAGGTCGGCCGCGTCGGGCAGTGCCTCGGCGAGACCGGCGCCCGCGCCGAGCAGCGCCAGCACCTCGTACGCGCGCAGGGCGGTGGACTTGCCGCTGCCGCTCGGTCCTCGGAGCAGGGTCACGGGCCGGAGCGGGAGCACGGTGCCGCGGTGCGGGCCGAAGGCGGAGAGCCGCAGTTCGGTGACGGCGGGACGGGCCGCCGTCACCGCGCCCCGCCCGCCGCCCGGTGTGGCGGGGCGCGGAAGGGGCACGGGCAGCGGTCCGGTGGTGCGGACCGGGCCGGGTGCGAGGGCGGGGGTCGGCGCGAGGGCGGGGGTGGGCGCGTGGGCGGGGGTGGGCGCGGGGGCGGGGGTGGGCGCGGGGGCGGGGCCGCGGGGGCGGCCCTGGGGCGGGGCGGACCCCGGGGGC
>NZ_JBHXTJ010000032.1:12965-90947 GCF_042677525.1 Streptomyces sp. NPDC127114 | reverse complement strand
AGAGACAGCCCCCGGGGCGTGCGCGAAGGCCGGCGCCGGGGCCGGGGTGCCGCGCGCGGGGGCCGCCAGGAGGGCCGCGGCCGCCACGACCGCCGCGACGACGGCCAGGGCGGCCCGGGAGCCGGTCCCGACGCGGATGCGGGCCCAGAATCCGGTCCAGGTCCGGGTCCGGCTACGGGTACGGGTACGGGTACGGGTACGAGTCCAAGGCCAGGTCCGGGGTCCCGTACGGGGTCGCGGTCCGGCCCGGGTTCCGGACCTGGACCGGAGGGTCCGGGAACCGGTCCGGGTCCGGGGCCGGGACCCGGTCGGGTGTCGGGTACCGGTCTGGTGTGCGCCTCCCGGGCCGGGCCGGGTGCGAAGGCGGGGCCTGGTGGAGTCGGGTCCGGGCCGGGCGGGGTGCGGCGGGATGGTCCTCATGGCGCGAGTGAAAGGCGACCCGCCGCGCGCGGCCACCGCTGGGGGCGCGCCCTCAGCCGTCCGTGCCCAGGATCAACCCGGACGTGGGAACCCCCGTGCCCGCCGTGACCAGTGCCCTGGCCGCCCCGGGTATCTGGTTCACGGACGTGCCGCGGACCTGTCTGACCGCCTCCGCGATCCCGTTCATCCCGTGCAGATACGCCTCGCCCAGCTGGCCTCCGTGGGTGTTCAGCGGCAGCGCCTCCGCCGCCACGAAGTCGGCCGCCTCGCCCGGACCGCAGAAGCCGAACTCCTCCAGCTGCATCAGCACGAAGGGCGTGAAGTGGTCGTAAAGGATGCCGACGTCCATGTCGCCGGGCGCGAGCCCGGAGGTCCGCCACAGCTGTCGGGCCACCACGCCCATTTCCGGCAGGCCGGTCAGCCCGTCCCGGTAGAAGCTGGTCATCGCCTCCTGGTGGCGGCCCGCGCCCTGGGCGGCGGCCACGATCACCGCGGGCGGGCGGCGCAGGTCGCGCGCGCGTTCGGTGGAGGTGACGACGATCGCCTGTCCGCCGTCGGTCTCCTGGCAGCAGTCGAGCAGCCGCAGCGGCTCGGCGATCCAGCGCGAGGCGGCGTGGTCGGCCAGGGTGATCGGCTTGCCGTGGAAGTAGGCGGCGGGGTTGGTGGCCGCGTACCGCCGGTCGGTGACGGCGACATGGCCGAAGGCGTCCGGCGTGAGCCCGTAGGTGTGGAGGTAGCGCTGGGCGATCATCGCGACCCACGAGGCCGGCGTGAGCAGACCGAACGGCAGCTGCCAGCCGAGCGCCGCGCCCTCCGCGGACGGCTCGCGCCGCTGCACCCCGGAGCCGAAGCGGCGCCCCGAGCGCTCGTTGAACGCCCGGTAGCACACGACGACTTCGGCGACTCCGGCGGCGATCGCGAGGGCGGCCTGCTGGACGGTGGCGCAGGCGGCGCCACCGCCGTAGTGGACGCGGGAGAAGAAGGACAGCTCTCCCATGCCGGCCGCCTGGGCGACGGTGATCTCGGGGCTGGTGTCCATGGTGAAGGTGACCAGGCCGTCGACGTCGGCGGGGACGAGACCGGCGTCCTCGAGTGCCGCGTGCACGGCCTCCACGGCGAGGGTGAGCTCGCTGCGGCCCGAGTCCTTGGAGAACTCCGTGGCGCCGATCCCGGCGATGGCGGCCCGCCCGCCGAGGGCGTCCCGGGTCTGCAGGCTCATCGGGGCACCTCCACCGGCAGTTCGACGGTGACGCTGCCCGTCACGTGGTGGCCCAGGCGGTTGGCGCCGGTCACGCGCACCCGGACCGTGCCGGCCTCCACCTCCGTGACCGTTCCGGTCAAGGTCATGGTGTCTCCCGGGTAGTTGGGGGCGCCGAGCCGGATGGCGACCTTGCGGAGCACGGCGCCGGGACCGAAGCGGTCGGTGATGTACCGCCCGACCAGGCCGTTGGTGGTGAGGATGTTCATGAAGATGTCCGGGGAGCCCTTCTCCCTGGCCAGCTCGGCGTCGTGGTGCACGTCCTGGTAGTCGCGGGAGGCGACGGCCCCGGCGACGATCAGGGTGCGGGTGATCGGGATGACGAGCGGCGCCAACTCGTCGCCCGGCCTCACGACGGGCTCCGGACTGGGTTCCGCGCCCGGCCTCACGACGGGCTCCCCCGAGGCCTGCTTCGCGTTCTCGGGCTTCATGCGGGCTCTCCGTTCGCGAGCAGGTCGCCCAGTTCGGCGAGGAGTTCGGTGCCGCAGCCCAGGTACGCGTCGAGCTGGCGGCCCCAGAGGAAGTGCCGGTGCACGGGATGGTCGAGGTCCGCCCCCATGCCGCCGTGCAGGTGCTGGCCGGCGTGCACGACCCGCTTGCCCGCCTCCGAGGCCCACCAGGCCGCCGTCAGGGCGTGCTCGGCGGCGGGCAGGTCCTGGTCGTACCGCCAGGCCGCCTCGTAGGCGGTGACGCGGATGGACTCCGTGTCCATGTGCGCGTCGGCGGCCCGCAGCTGGACCGCCTGGTTCGAGGACAACGGCCGGCCGAACTGCTCCCGTACCGAGGTGTACGCCACCGCTCGGGCCAGCGACCCGGCACAGACCCCCGCCTGAAGGCCCGCGAAGGCGATCCGGGCGGCGGCGAGCACGTCCTCGTACGCCCCGGGGCCGCCGACCGCCTCCCCCGGCGTCCGTTCGAGGACGAGCTGCCCGGCGGACCACGGAGCGGTGAGCTCGACGTCCGCCACCGGCCCGGCGTCCTCGGTCCGGACGAGCCACAGGGCCCGCTGTCCGTCCGGTACGAGGACATGGGTGGCGTCCCGCAACCAGGGCACCCAGGCCACGGTGCCCGTGAGCCGGCCGCCGGCCTCCTCCCTCACCGCCCCTGCCCCGGGGACGGCCGGGAAGGCGCCCGTCACCACCGCCGAACCGTCTCTCAGCCCCGGCAGCAGCCGGGCCCGCAGCTCCTCCGTACCGTGCCGGGCCACGGCCAGGAGCCCGTACACGCAGCTCGCCGTGAACGGGACCTGCGCCGTCGTGCGCCCCTGCTCCTCGGCGAGCAGGACGAGCCCGAGGAGCCCGGTCTCCTCGACGGCGCCGGGCAGTCCGGCGGCGCACAGGGCCTTCCACAGCTCGGCGTCCGTGCCGGTGCCGGCGGCCGCGAGCCGCTCGTGCGTCGCGAGGTCGCCGAAGATGCGCGCGGCGAGCTCCCGGGCGGCCTGCTGCTCCTCGGTGGGGGTGAAGTCCATGTCAGCCCTCCCCTCCGGCCGCCGTCGGCCGGAAGACCGGCAGCTCGAGCTCCTCGTCCACCCGCAGGAACTCCAGCCGGACCGGCATCCCGATCCGCACCTTGTCGTACGGCACCCCGACGACGTTGCTGATCATCCGCACGCCCTCGGCCAGCTCGATCAGTCCCACCGCGTACGGAGGGTCGAAGGCGGGGAACGGCGGATGGTGCATCACCACGTACGAGTAGACGGTCCCCTCGCCGCTCGACTCGACGGTGTCCCACGCGCGCGATCCGCACGCGTTGCACCCGGGCAGCCAGGGGAAGCGCAGGCTCGCGCAGTCGGTGCACCGCTGGACGAGCAGCCGGTGCTCCGCCACGCCTTCCCAGAAGCCCGCGTTGTCGCGGTTGATCACGGGCCGGGGCCGCCGGAGCTCGGGCCGTGGCCTGGGCACGGGCATGGGCTCGGACCTGGGCATGGGCTCGGGGCTGGGCTCGGGCTGCGGGTCTCGCCGCCGGACCGGCGCGTACTTGAGGACGCGGAACCGGTGGGTTCCGGCGAGCACGCCGTCGGCCCGGACGTCCATGCGGGTGGTGATGAAGTGCCCGGTGCCGAGCCTGGTCGTCTTGCGCGGCGAGACCGACTCGATGACGGCGTCGAAGGTGATGACGTCACCGGGCCGCAGCGGTCGCAGATACTCCTGCTCGCAGTCGGTGGCGACGATCGAGGTGAATCCGGCCCCGTCGAGGAGGGCGGACAGCTCCTCGTAGGCCCCCGAGCGGTCCGGGTGCCCGGACAGACCGCCCATGGTCCACGCCTGGAGCATGGTGGGCGGGGCGACGGCGTCGGGCCCCTCGTACGCCGGGTTGGTGTCGCCCATCGCCTCGCACCAGTGCCGGATCATCGGCTGGTTGACCGGGTCCTTGCCGACGGAGGCGTTGGACGTGGACCGCCCCTCGTACGCCTTGAGCCGCTCGTACAGCACATCCGCGCCCGTGTCCCCGCTCCTCTCCGTGTTCATCGGCGCCCCCTCCCCTTCATGCCGAGCCGCATCGTCGCGACGATCTCGCGCTGCACCTCGCTCACCCCTCCCCCGAAGGTGTTGATCTGGGCGGCCCGGTTCATCCGCTCGAGCTCGCCGCCGTCGAACGCTCCCGGCGACCCCGCTCGGACCAGTCCGGCCCCACCCGCGATCTCCTGACACATTCGGTACACCTCGACCGCCGATTCGGTTCCCGCGAACTTCACTCCGCTCGCGTCCCCCGGCCCCAGCCGGCCCGCCCCCACATCCCCCACCAAACGCCAGTTGAGCAGGCGCGTTGCCGCCAGCCGGGCATGCGCTTCAGCGGCCCGGATCCGTATCCACGGCTCGTCAATCCGACGCCCGCCCGTCACCGGATCGGGGGTACGGGCGGAGCGCAGCGCGGCCGCGTAGAAGTCCTCGGCCTGCATGCCGATCGCGGCGAGCGCGACCCGCTCGTGGTTGAGCTGGTTGGTGATGAGTCCCCAGCCGCCGTGCTCGGGTCCGACGAGGTTGCCGACGGGCACGCGGACGGAGTCGTAGTAGGTGGCCGTGGTGGTCAGGCCGCCGACGGTCTCGATGGGCGTCCACGAGAAGCCCGGCGCGTCGGTGGGCACCAGGACGATCGAGATGCCACGGTGGCGCGGGGTTCCGGGGTCGGCGTCGGTGCGGCAGGCCAGCCAGATCCAGTCGGCGTTCTGGGCGTTGGAGGTGAAGACCTTCTGGCCGTCGATCAGCCAGGATCCTCCGTCGCGCACGGCCCGGGTGCGGAGGGAGGCGAGGTCGGTGCCGGCCTCGGGCTCGCTGTAGCCGATGGCGAAGACGGTCTCGCCGCGGAGGATGCGGGGCAGGAAGAAGCTCTTCTGCTCCTCGGTCCCGTACTTCATCAGGGTCGGGCCGACGGTGTTGAGGGTGACCATCGAGACGGGGGCGCCGGCCCGGTAGGCCTCGTCGAAGAAGACGAACTGCTCGTCGGGGCCTCGGCCCTGTCCGCCGTACTCCTCGGGCCAGCCGAGGCCCAGCAGCCCGTCGGCGCCCATCCGGCGCAGCAGGGCGCGCTGGGCGGCGGAGTCGGCGGGCGGTGGGGGGCCGTCGGGCATCACGTCGCGGAAGTACGCGCGGAGCTCGGCGCGCAGCCGTAGCTGCCGTTCGGTCGGGGCGAGGTGCACGGCGACGGCCTCTCGTGAGGAGGACGGGCTTTCCCTTCAAGGTTTTCTGACTGTTCGTCAGATTCGGCCAGAGCCGTGAGCCGTGTCAAGAACGCTGCGCACGACGGGCACCACCGCCACGGCGTACTCGCGCCCAACGGGAACGGCCCGCGCGGTCGGCACCGAAGTACCGCCGCACGGGCCGTCGTTCACCCCGCGATCATCCCCCCGTCGGGCCGGTTACCACCACGGATAGAAGTTGACCACCGCGTTGGACTGGTCGATGTGCGTGAAGGCGGAGCCGTTCACGCTCGCGGTGTTGTTCTGGTTGGAGGCGCCGGAGCCGGTCGCCACCTGCTGCGTGGTGGTGGAGTTGCCGCTGTTGTTGCCGCCGACACCGCTGCCGATGATCGTGGCGACGCTCGCATTCGATCCGTCGTTCGCGAATCCACCGTTGTCGGCCTGGGCCACCCCCGCGAAGAGCGCGGCGGCGAGGGGCAGGGCGGCGGCAGCGGCGAGAACGCGGGCGGTACGGATGCTTGCCATGTCTGTTCCTCCGGGAACTGAAGCTCTGAAGCGCTGAACTACTGCGCTGTAGGCACTGAACTACGCGTTTGACCAGGGCAGTTGGCCGACCGCCTCGGTCGCTGTGCTCGACGTCGCGAGATCAGAGTTGCCCACCGAATCCCCGGCGAACCACCCCGGAGCGGCCATTTCCCCCTCAAGCGTGATGACAAGTCGATAAACCCCCTTACTCACAACAAAAGCGCAGCTCACACGACTCACAGCGGGTCGAGGCCGGAGAGGCCGGGCCCTGCAAGAGAGGAAGCGTTTCGGCAGTTTTTCAGCCAATCCGCCCCTCCGCTTTTCCGTTCCCAGATCGACCCCGGAGCCCCTTCCCTTTATCGAACTTGTGTACGAAAATGAAGGCATGGCCGCTTCTGCCCGGCAGACCGCCGCCCTTGCGCTCGCCCATGCCCTGACCGCCGCGGAGCGCGGGCTTCCCGTCATCCCCCTGTCCCGCACCAAGCTGCCGGCGCTGCGCTCGCCGCACCGTGGCGAGCAGCCGGGCGAGCACCGGACCGTGCCGTGCCGAGGCGAGTGCGGACGGCCGGGCCACGGCGTCCACGACGCCACCACGGACCCGCTCGCCGTACGCGCCCTCTTCGCGGCCGCCCCCTGGGCCACCGGGTACGGGATCGCCTGCGGGCGCCCGCCGTACCGGCTGATCGGCGTGGACCTCGACGTGCGGGAGGGCGGACCGGACGGTGTCGCGGCGTTCGAAGCGCTGGCCCGCCGACACGGGTTCACCGTCCCGCCGACCGTCACGGTCCTCACCCCCGGCGGCGGCCGCCACCTCTGGCTGACCGGCCCGCCCGACACCGTGGTCCCGAACTCGGCGAGCCGGCTGGCCCCCGGCGTCGACATCCGCGGCGAGGGCGGCTACCTGGTCGGCCCCGGCTCCGTGACCCCGCGGGGCACGTACCGCCTCGCCCCGGGCACGGCCGACCTCTCTCCGGCCCCCTGCCCCACGGCCCTGCTGCCCCTGCTGGCCCCGCCCGACCCGCCGCGGGACCCCGGGGCGGCCGGCCCGTCCGACGGCGGGCAGGGCCTGATCCGCTTCGTCGAGGCCGCCCCTCGCGGCCAGCGCAACACCCGCCTCTTCTGGGCCGCCTGCCGCGCCTACGAAACCGGTCTCGCCCCCACCCTCCTTCCCCGCCTCACCGAAGCCGCCTTGAGTACGGGCCTGCCCGCACCGGAGATCCACGCCACTCTCGCCTCGGCAGCCACGATCACCGCACGGCCGGGATGCCCCGGCACCCGGCCGAACGACGCCGGAACGGTGTGACCGGCCCCCGCACGTCCGAGGCGGCCAAGCGCGAGACGACGCAGACGCCCCGTCAGATCCGTGGTCCAACGGGGCGGTGTGCGGTGTGCGATGTGCGCCGTAGGCGCCTACCGGATGTTCAGCGGGACCTCGTCGCCCTCGGTGAGGCTGTCGAGCGGGATCGCCCTCTCGAACGTCTGGGCCTTCTTCCCGGGTGCCTTGCACGTGACTTCGACCGTGAGGCTGAACGGCGAGTCCAGCGGGACATCGAGGGTCAGGGGACCGAACGTCGCCCTGCGGTTGGCCGGATTGTTGGTGGGACCCGACGCATCGTCCTCATCGCTGTCCAGCGATACCCGGGTGGGGACGGACTCGTTGGGGGCCGGGAACGCGTTCTTGCAGGTCACCTTCCCCTTGAAGGACACCGCGCCGACTGGTGGCGCCGCCGAGGCCGGACCGGCCGCCAGAAGACCGCCGACCAGCACCGCGGTGAGGACCGAGGCCGTGGAGATGCGGGACGTGCGCATAGACATGGGAGCACCTGCTCGTTGGCGTACGAGTAGTTCTGTGGGGACGCCCCTGGCGCTGACATGACAGCCATGGATCGGGTGCCGATTTCGCGGGGCTGTCCGTGAACCGGGCCGGGGTTCAGCTGCTGCGGCTTTGACCAGCTCATTCAGCAGCCCCCAGGCCCTTCACCCACTACGTTCCCCCAACGCCTCCCGGCTCGCAACCGGAGATCCAGAGCGCCACACAGGCGGTGCAGGGTGAGACAGCTCCTGCGACGAAGGGGTGTCCCTGGTCGGGACACCCCTTCTGATCAGTACGTTCGCTGACCTGCTGCGGTGGGTGTGGGATTTGAACCCACGGAGACATCGCTGCCTCGACGGTTTTCAAGACCGTTCCCTTAGGCCGCTCGGGCAACCCACCCTCACCCACGCCACCTGGCGTGGAGCGGCTACAGCCTACCGGCTCGCGGGCCCCCGCCGTATGGCTGCCGTAAAGGGCACGGCCGCCGTGCTGGCGTCAGTTGTCGCCGGTGCGTTCGCCGAGGGTGACCGTGGTGGTGGCGGGCTTGCCGTCGCGCTCGTAGGTGATCTTGACGGAGTCGCCGGGCTCGTGGGTCCAGATCTCGCTGATCAGGGTCGGGCCGCTGTCGATCTGGCGGTCGTCGAAGGCGGTGATCACGTCGCCCGGCTTCAGACCGGCCTTCGCCGCGGGGCCGTTCGGGGTGATGGAGGGGGTGCCGCCGGAGCCCTGCTCGGCGATGGTCGCGCCCTCGCCGCGGTCCTGCATGTTCACCACCGCGCCGATCACCGGGTAGACCGGCTTGCCCGTCTTGATCAGCTGCTCGGCGACGTTCTTGGCCTGGTTGACCGGGATCGCGAAGCCGAGGCCGATCGAGCCCGCCTGGGACTGGCCGAAGCCGCTGCCCGCCGACTGGATCGCCGAGTTGATGCCGATCACGGCGCCGCTCGCGTCGAGCAGCGGGCCGCCGGAGTTGCCCGGGTTGATCGAGGCGTCCGTCTGGAGGGCGCTCATGTACGAGTTCTTGCCGCCGGAGCCGTCGCCGGACGCGACCGGGCGGTTCTTGGCGCTGATGATGCCGGTGGTGACGGTGTTCGACAGGCCGAAGGGCGCGCCGATCGCGATGGTCGAGTCGCCGACCGCGACCTTGTCGGAGTCGCCCAGGGGCAGCGGCGTGAGGTTCTCGGGCGCGTTCTTCAGCTTCAGGACGGCCACGTCGTAGCCCTCGGCGCGGCCGACGACCTCCGCGTCGTACGTCTTGCCGTCGGAGAAGGTGGCGGACAGCGTGCCGCCGTCCGCCGCCGACGCCACCACGTGGTTGTTGGTGACGATGTGGCCTTCCTTGTCGTAGACGAAGCCGGTGCCCGTACCGCCTTCGCCGTCCGAACCGCCGGACTTCGCCTGGATGGTGACCACACTGGGCAGCGCCTTGCCGGCGACCGCCGCGACCGTGCCCGGGTCGCGCTTGAAGGAGGACGGCGCGTCGCCCGCGGAGACCGTGGTCGAGTTCCCGGAGTCGCCGTCGCGCTGGGAAGCCGCCCAGTAGCCGATGCCGCCGCCGACACCGCCGGCGACCAGGGCCGCGACGAGCACGGCCGCGACCAGACCGCCGGCGCGCTTGCGCGGGGCCTCCGGGGCGGGCGGAACGGGCGCGCCCCAGGCCGGGGTCACGGGCGGGGCGGGCGGCCATCCGCCGGCAGCCGCTTCCGGCGCCGGGGCGTGGGGCGCGGCCGGGTTGGCGGTGGGCGGCGGCGCCGCGGCGGTCACCGGTTCCTGGACCGCGGTGACGGGTTCCCGGACCGCCGTGACCGGCTCGGTGGCCGGCTTCTGGAGCGCCGTGGCCGGCTCGGCGGCCCCCGGCTCCTGGGCCGAGGCGACCCGCGGCGACGTCGGCTCGGCGGACGGCTGTGTCACGGGCTCGGCGGACGGCTGCGCGCCCTGCGCCGGAGGCGCGGACGGCGGCGTGGCGGGGGCGGGCGGAGGCGTGGGAGGAGTGGACGGGGCACTTTCCGCCGGAACCGCCGCGCCCTCGTTCTCGGTGCTCACAGCTCTCTCCTCGCTCACTGTCCGACCGTCGCACGGTTTGCACGGTCGCTGCGGTCAGCTTTTCCCACAGCACGTCAGGCCACTGTAAGCCGGAGCTGTGTGTCCGCACCCCCTATCTTTATATGAGGCCATAACGGACACCCGTACCATGACGCGGTGACCCACGCACCGCAACAGCCGAGCCGCCGAGCCTCCGTCCAGGTGGTCGCCCACCGCGGGGCCTCCGAGGACGCCCCCGAACACACGCTGGCCGCCTACGTGAAGGCCATCGAGGACGGCGCCGACGCCCTGGAGTGCGACGTCCGGCTCACCGCGGACGGCCACCTGGTCTGTGTCCACGACCGCCGCGTCAACCGCACCTCCAACGGCAAGGGCGCGGTCTCCGCCCTGGAGCTCGCGGACCTCGCCGCGCTCGACTTCGGCACCTGGAAGGGACGCGACGAGGCCGGCGAGAGCCCCGACTGGGGCGACCCCGGAGCCACCTCCGTCCTCACCCTGGAGCGCCTTCTGGAGCTGGTCTCCGACGCCGGCCGGCACATAGAGCTGGCCATCGAGACCAAGCACCCCACCCGCTGGGCCGGCCAGGTGGAGGAGAAGCTGCTGCAGCTCCTCGACCGCTTCGGTCTGGCGGCGCCCGCCGCGCCCGAGGAGTCGCCGGTCCGCGTCATGAGCTTCTCGGCCCGTTCGCTGCACCGCATCGCGAAGGCCGCGCCGACCCTGCCCACGGTGTCGCTCTCCCAGTTCGTCTCGCCGCGGCTGCGCGACGGACGGCTTCCGGCCGGCTCGCGGATCGCCGGTCCCTCGATCCGGATCGTGCGCCACCACCCCACCGTGATCCTGCGGCTCCAGAAGGCCGGCCACCAGGTCCACGTGTGGACCGTGGACGAGCCGGAGGACGTCGAGCTGTGCGAGCGGCTCGGCGTGGACGCGATCATCACGAACCGGCCGAAGCAGGTGCTGTCCCAACTGGGCCGCCTCTGAAGGCCCCCTGTGCACCGCTCGTCACAGGCGTGCGGGGTGTGCACCGGCGCGTTCGGGACGTACGCGATCGTCACGAGTGCGTCACCGGAGGCGTACTGGCCGGTTTCCGGTCCAGGCCATTGGGGCATTCACCTCGTGGCGTGGGGCAAAGGAGGTCTCGGGGGTGGCGTTGGTGGTGGCACAGGAGGTGCCCACGTCGTCGAGCATGGCCGTTCCCCATGGCCCTGCGGGCGTGGGCGAGGCGCGACACCGGATGCGGGAGCAGTTGAGCCGCAGCGGAATGGCCGAATCGGTCGTCGACGACGCGGTACTGATCCTTTCCGAACTGCTGAGCAATGCCTGTCGGCACGGCAGACCGCTGGGTTGTGCGGACATGGGCGACGGTGACGTCCGGGCGGCCTGGAGCATCGACCGGTCGGGCGGACTGCTGGTGGAGGTGACGGACGGCGGCGGTCCCACCCGTCCCGTTCCGGCCACACCGTCGGTCACGGCGCGCGGCGGCCGCGGGCTGAACATCATCAGCGCGCTCGCCCAGGACTGGGGCGTACGGGACAGCGCGACCGGCGAGGTGACGGTCTGGGTGCAGGTCACCGGCGGCCATCGCCGCGAGGACTTCGCGGCCCGGGTCGGCGGCGGCTCCGGACTCGACTTCCTGGACGCGTACGACGAGCTGGAATGACGTCGCCGGGCGGGGCGCCGGGCGGGACGCCGGGCGGCGCCTCCCCGCGACCGGCGCTCCCGGAGGAACCGGCACCGCCCTACCCGCGTGCGGGACCGCGTACGGCTAGGCTCGCGCCCGAGACAGCACCGCCGCGATCGGGAGAAAGCCACACCATGGCCAAGAAGCGCCCCCAGACGAAGCCCGCCAAGGCCGGCACCGCCGGCCAGGCACAGGTCACGAACGGGGAGATCCCGGTCGTCGGCGCGCGCGAGCCCTGCCCGTGCGGTTCGGGCCGCCGCTACAAGGCGTGTCACGGCCGCGCCGCCTCGCACGCGGTGACCGAGCACGTGCAGCGCCCCTTCGAGGGCCTGCCGGGCGAGTGCGACTGGGTCGCGCTGCGCGAGCTGGTGCCCGCGGCAACCGTGCCGCTCACCCTCAAGGGCGGGCTGCCCGAGGGCGTACCGTCCGTGACGCTCGCGACCGTGCTGCCGATGGCCTGGCCGGCGCTGCGCCGCGACGACGGCTCCGTGCTCGTCGCGCTGCAGAACGACTCCTCGTCCGGCGACCTGGCCCGTGACCTGGCCGACACCCTGGAGCGCGCCCTGGTGGCCGAGCCCGGCACTCCGGTCGCCCCCCGGCGCGTACCGGCGGAGGGTCCGCGACTTCAGGATCTGCTCGACACCGACAGCGATTTTTCGCCGGTCGTGCACTCGGGATTCGAATTCTGGATTCCGGAGTCCGCGGACAATTCCAACCCGGAGGTCACCGCCTCCCTGGAGCGTGCCAACGCCGCCGCGATCCCCACCGTGAAGCTCACCGGTGTGGACGCCGCGTACTGGTGCGAGACGCCGGACAAGAACCACCTGCGCTGGGTCATGCCGCACCCGGAGGAGAAGCTGCTCGACGCGCTCGCCCGCCTGCAGGCCGCCGGCACCTCCTCGCTCGGCCCCGACACCCGCCTCGTCGGCTCCTTCCGGGCCCACGGGCTCATGGTGCCGGTCTGGGACCTGCCGACGTCGATGACCGCGGAGGACTGCGAGAAGCCGGCCGCCGAGTTCGCCGAGCGCCTTGCCGCGGCGCTCGCCTCGGACGCCCCGCTCACCCCGGAGGAGCGCCGCGCGCGCGGCGGCCTCACCAACCGTCAGGTGACGCTCAGCTGATACCCGGGGTGGTATCCGTGACTGACAGACCGACCAGTCGGTGACGTCCGCCACAAGCCCCCCCTCGGAAGGGCTAAATCCCTGTCCGAATAACCGAGATCGAATTTGCGAACGGCAGATCTCTTGTTACCGTTCTGGAAGCCCGGTCGCTGGTGCATCCCCCGTCGCCAGCGATCGGGCGTTCTCATGTCCGGGATCCTTCCGGAGGGACGGGCACGCGCTCGTCACGG
This sequence comes from Streptomyces sp. NPDC127114, assembly GCF_042677525.1. Classification (NCBI taxonomy): domain Bacteria; kingdom Bacillati; phylum Actinomycetota; class Actinomycetes; order Kitasatosporales; family Streptomycetaceae; genus Streptomyces; species Streptomyces sp. NPDC127114. The sequence goes on along the minus strand of NZ_JBHXTJ010000032.1, from coordinate 78,219 downwards.
AATCCTGGATTCCGCGTTCTTGGATCAACTGACGTCCGGGTCCGCCACGTTGCTTCCCGAGCGCAGCAGCAGCGGCGTGTTGCCGTCCTCTCCCGCTCCGGCGAATTCCGCGACCGCCGTATAAGCGTCGGCTCCGCCCCGTACGGGTTCCTTCGGCGTCTCGCACGTCCCCGGTTCGTCCCGCGCCTCGACCGCGCACCGCACCTGTACGGTCCGCCCGCCGGGCGCCATCAGCGTGAGTACGGCGTCGAGCTCCCGGCCCGTCGTGTTGCGGTAGTAGGTACGGGCCCAGGTGCCGGCGCCCTCCGTCACCACGCAGGTCTGCGCCTCGACCCCGTCGGGAGAGGCGAGTTCGGGTCCGCAGCGCGTGGCGGAGCGCGGCTCCCCGGGGTCGGCGTCGGCCTCCGGGTCGGCCTCCGCGGCGGCGGCCGAGGCGGCCCCCGGTGCGGTACCGGCGGCGGCGTCACGGGCGGGCCCGAGGCCCAGCTCCGGGAACAGCCCGTTCCCCTTCGCGTCCCCGGCGGCCCCGTCGCCGCTGCCGGCGGCGGTCGAGCCCCGTGCCGGGCCTCCCGCGGGGCCCGCCGACGCGGCGATCGGCACCAGGACGGCGATCAGCACGGCGGCACCGAGCCCCAGTCCACGAAGCTGTGCCGGACTCATGCGCCCCATACGTCGGCTCACCTGCTTCTCGGGAACGGATCCCACGGGAACGGATCAACGGGAACGGATCCTCCCCGCGAAGATATCCGCGGCCGGTGGGCTCCCGGCCGGGCGCGCGCCCGTTTCGCCTGGATGACAGGGTGTTCCGCACCCGTTCGGGTGAACCCGGCGCGCGGCGCCCGAGCCCCGGGCCGAGAGGGGCCCGCTCTCCGTACGCGAGCTCAGTACGCGAGTCTGCTGCCGCCGCCCGGCATGCTCGTGCTCGCCTCGACCAGCGCGTCCACGACGGCCTCCACGTCGGGCAGCCACGGTCGCGCCGAGCCCTCCAGCGGCGCCCGTTCCCAGCGGACCTGTCCGGTGCCGGTGGCCGAGGGCGGCAGCGGCAGATAGCCGCCGTCGCCGTGGAAGCGCAGCGAACTGGGCACGCAGTCCTTCGTGTACAGCAGCTCGCCGAGCCGTTCGAGGCCGTACGGGGCGACGAGGATCGCCCAGCGGGTGGGCGTGGCCACGACCGGGCCGAGCCGCATGCCCAGCGCGTCGAGCGCGGTCAGCGCGTGGGCGCCGGCGACGGCCGGCAGGCTGACCGCGCAGGGGGCGCGGCCGCCGGTGGCGAGGAGGACCGGGGCCTCGGGGCGGCGGCTCCACCACCACCGGATCATGCGGGCGTCGGTGGTGGCCGCGAGCAGGCCCGGGTCGAAGGGGTGCGCGCCGGGCACGACGCACTGGGGATCGGGACAGGCACAGCCGACGACGGCGGGCAGCGGCCCGGCGGCCGTCCTGGACTTCATGGCCGTCCTGGAGGTCAGGGCCGCCCACAGGCCCGTGGTCGACACGCCCGTGGTCCACGGCCCGGCCGCCCACCACGGCGTCCTGCGGCGGCCGGAGTCGCGCACGCCGGCGCCCGCCTCGGCGCCGGAACCGCCCGCCTCGGCGCCGGAACCGCCTGCTTCGGCCTCCGCCCCGGCTCTCGCCGCGGCGCGGGTGGCGCCGGACGGCGACTTCTCGCCCGACGCCCCGCTCACGCGCAGTCCCACGCCGGGCAGCACCGGCCAGTCCCACTCCGTGGCGTACAGGAGCGCCGCGTCGAGCCGGTCGTCCGTCGTGGGCGCCGTGGACGTCGTGCGCGCCCCGCGCGCGCCACCTGTGCCGCGCGCTGCCGGCGCCCGGCGATCCGCGCCCTGAACGTCTGCCGCGTCCGCCGCGTCCGCCGTGCTCACCAGGTCCGGCCTGCCCGCCGGGCCCCCGCGCCTGCCGCGCCCGAACCGGAGCCTGCGTCGCCTTCCGAGGATCTCGCGCATGAGCGCTCGTTCCTTTCCGTTGAACGCCGAATCCACATCACACCACGTGCACGTCACCGTACGTACACATGTCTTCACCGTGCGTATCACTCGCGCCTCAGCGCATACGAGCCGCGCCCGGACTCGGCGGGCGCTCTCGGCGGGCGTTCCAGGCGGTCGATCCTGCCGGAACACGTTCCCCGCCACTCGGGGTAGGGGTGCGGCCTGCGGTGATGAGGACGCTCGGGTTCCGCGTCCGTATTCAGGGGCGTCTCCAACTGCCCCTGCCCGTCACCGATTACGTACCCGTCACGCTCAAAATGACGCGCTTTCAAACGACGCCAGTCGACCGCAAATGGTGCACACCGGGGGCAATTTTCGGCCAACTTCCCCTAGTCTTCAACCCTCTCGCCAGATCTCGCGGACACCAGAAGTCCCATGGTGACAATGCTGGACATCGATCCACATGTGCGTGTAGATGTGGATCGATGGATAGCGGCGCAGAATGACTTGGGGGTTTGCGATGCTATTGCATGAAACGCGCAGGTCGGAAAGCCGAGTGCGATGAGTACCCCACGCGCGCCGAAAGTGGCCGGAATCGATTCCACTGTTCCTCCTCCCCCGCACACTGCGGCCGCAATCGGCGCGCCGCTCTCCGCAATGTCCTCCGCGGTGTCGGCCGCCTCCGGGCCCACCGGGCCTTCCGGCGGACCGCTCCAGGACCGTCTCGCCGGCTGGGTCTCCGACCTCACGCTGCTCCACGAACTCACCGAGTCCCTGATCAGGGCCGGCTCGCTCGACGACGCGCTGCGCGAGGTGCTGCGCGCCGGCGCCGCCCTCGTCGGGGCCCGCCGCGGCATGGCCGTCCTCGAACCCGCCGACGGCCTCGGCCCGGCGCTCACCGTCGGCCTCGGCCTCGCCCACGCCGAACTCGGCACCATCGAGACCGTGCCCCGCAGCGTCACCTCGTACGGCCGGATCCTCGACGGACTCGATCCGCTCCCCGAGGGCGCCCTGCCCCGCCCCGTCGCCATCCCCGACCTGCGCGGCGAGGAGGACCTCGACCCGCGCCACCGCGAGGTCGCCGCCCGCCTCGGCTACGCCGCCAGCTACGCCCTGCCGCTCGCCACCGAGGAGGCCGGGAAGCTCGGTGCCCTCGTCTGGCTGTACGACGAGCCGGCCGAGCCCGCCGAACGCCAGCGCCATCTCGTCGGCCTCTACGGCCGCTTCGCCACCGAGCACCTCGCCCGCCTCCTGGAGGTCGAGCGTGCGCGGGTCCGCGTCGCCACCGTCGCCGAGGAACTGCTGCCCAGCCGTCTGCCCCGGATCCCCGGCGTCCAGCTCGCCGCCCGGCACCGCACCGGCCCGCGGGGCGGCGGCGACTGGTACGACGCGCTGCCGCTCCCCGAGGGCGCCCTCGGCCTCGCCGTCGGCTCCGTCACCGGGAGCGGGCCGAGCGCCCTGGCCGCCATGGGACGGCTGCGGGCCTCCCTGCGCGCGTACGCCGTCATGGAAGGCGAGGACCCGGTCGCCGTCCTCTCCGACCTGGAACTGCTGCTCCGCCTCACCGAGCCCGCCCGCTCCGCGACCGCCCTCTTCGCCTACTGCGAGCCGGCCGCACGCCGGATCGTCCTGGCCGGGGCCGGTCACACGCCGCCACTCGTCGTCGGCGAGCACCGCACCGAGTACGTGGAGACCTCGCTGTCCGCCCCGCTCGGCATGCTGTCCTGCTGGGAGGCGCCCAGCGTCGAGCTGTCGCCGGCCCCCGGAGAAACGGTGCTGCTCTACACCGACGGGCTGCTCCGGCGCACCGGCGACGCCATGGACCGGGCCTTCGCCCGGCTGCACGCCGCCGCGGCGAGCGTGCCGAAGGCGGACCGGGCCGATCCGGGCGCGGTCGCCGACCACGTCCTGCGGACCGTGCTCCCGGAAGGCCTCGACGCCCCCGCCGCCGACGGCGAGGACGTGGTGCTGCTGGCGGCCCGCTTCGAGTGAGACCGCTCCGGGCGCGGCGCCTCGCGCACGTCCGCTCCGGGCGCGCCCGCTTCGAGGACCCGGCTTCGAGCCCGCCCGCTCCGACCACGCCCGCTTCGAGCCCGCCCGCTTCTGGCGCCCTCGCCTGCAGTGAGGATGCTCACCGCCCGGCGCGGGTGACCTGCCGGTAATGGGTCTTCAGCCTCTGGGACCCTTCCGCACGACCGTACGATGGTGAAGGTTCAGTGTCGTACCACTGTCGTACCCACAAGGAGGCAGACCCGTGGCCGAGGAGCTCACGCCGGAGAACCCGGAGACCCCGGAGGATTCCGAAGAGCAGCCGATCAAGCAGCGCAAGAACGGCCTTTACCAGGGCGTCTCCGACGAGCTCGCCGAGAACATGCGGTCCGGCTGGGCCGACACCGAGCTGCACGGCCTCGAGCCGATCGCGCAGGCCGCGCAGACCGCCGCCCGGCGTGCCGCGCTCTCCGCCCGCTTCCCGGGCGAGCGCCTGGTGATCCCGGCCGGCAACCTGAAGACCCGGTCGAACGACACCGAGTACGCCTTCCGCGCCTCCACCGAGTACGCGTACCTCACCGGCGACCAGACGCAGGACGGCGTGCTCGTCCTGGAGCCGGTCAAGGACGGCCACGAGGCCACGATCTACCTGCTGCCGCGCTCGAACCGCGAGAACGGCGAGTTCTGGCTCGACGGCCAGGGCGAGCTGTGGGTGGGCCGCCGTCACTCCCTCACCGAGGCGGAGCAGCTGCTCGGCATCCCGGCGAAGGACGTCCGCGAGCTGCCCGAGTGGCTGAAGGAGGCCACCGGCCCGGTCCGCAACGTCCGCGGCCACGACGCCGGCATCGAGTCCGCGCTCGTCGACAAGGTCACCGCCGAGCGCGACGAGGAGCTGCGGGTCTTCCTCTCCGAGGCCCGCCTCGTGAAGGACGACTTCGAGATCGCCGAGCTGCAGAAGGCCTGCGACGCGACCGCCCGCGGCTTCGAGGACGTCGTCAGGGTCCTCGACAAGGCCGAGGCGACCAGCGAGCGCTACATCGAGGGCACCTTCTTCCTGCGCGCCCGCGTCGAGGGCAACGACGTCGGCTACGGCACCATCGCCGCCGCCGGTCCGCACGCCTGCACCCTGCACTGGGTCCGCAACGACGGCCCGGTCCGCTCCGGCGACCTGCTGCTGCTCGACGCCGGCGTGGAGACCACCGAGCTCTACACCGCCGACGTCACCCGCACCCTGCCGATCAACGGCCGCTTCACGGACGTCCAGCGCAAGATCTACGACGCCGTGTACGAGGCGCAGGAGGCCGGCATCGCCGCGGTGAAGCCGGGCGCCGCCTACCGCGACTTCCACGACGCCGCCCAGCGCGTGCTCGCCGAGAAGCTCGTCGAGTGGGGCCTGGTCGAGGGCCCGGCGGACCGGGTCCTGGAGCTCGGTCTGCAGCGCCGCTGGACCCTGCACGGCACCGGTCACATGCTCGGCATGGACGTCCACGACTGCGCCGCCGCGCGCACCGAGGCGTACGTCGACACGACCCTGGAGCCGGGCATGTGCCTGACCGTGGAGCCGGGTCTCTACTTCCAGGCCGACGACCTGACCGTGCCGGAGGAGTACCGGGGCATCGGCGTCCGGATCGAGGACGACATCCTCGTCACGGAGGACGGCAACCGGAACCTCTCGGAGGCGCTGCCGCGCCGTTCCGACGAGGTCGAGGCGTGGATGGCCGGCCTGAAGGCCTGATCCTCCGCAGCTCGTGAAGGGCCCTCGCCGATGCGGTTCGGCGGGGGCCCTTCCCTTGTCGGCCGGTCGGCTCCTTCGCCGGCTACGTCAGCGCCAGCGGCGCGTCCGGGCGCCATTTGATGATCTTGTCGAAGCTGACCAGCGCGCCGCCCCGGCCCGTGCGGCCGAAGTGGACGTGGTCGGCGAGCTCCTCGATCAGCCGGAGCCCGCGCCCGTTCTCGGCCTCGTCGGCCGCCACGGCCCGCTGCTCCGTCGGGGCTCCGGAGAACCCGGGGCCCGAGTCGGCCACCTCGATGCGACAGGTCTCGCCGTCGAGGTAGGCGGTCACGCGGTACGCCTCGGAGACCGGGCCGCCCAGGCCGGGGACGGCACCGCCGTGCTCGACCGCGTTCGCGCAGGCCTCCGTGAGGGCCACCGACAGCTCGTACGAGACGTCCGGGTCGACCCCGGCCGTCTCCATCGTGCCGAGCAGCAGCCGCCGGGCGAGCGGGACGCTCGCGGCCTCGCGCCGCAGATGCAGGGACCACCAGATGCTCATGCTCCAGCCTCCTGGCTGCGGCTCGACATGCTGCGGCACGACATACCGATACGTATTGCCGTGCCGCGTGGTCCATAAGCCCCCTCCCACGGCAACAGCCCCCGTTCGGCGGATGCGCGATTCCGGACGCCGGTGTATGTCGGCCCGGTGGGGCGGTGCGCCGCGGCCGACGTGCCGGTCCATGTCGGCCGGAAGGGACGCAAGAGCGACCTTCCGGACCTGCCGTATGGGAGGGGTGGGGCTGGTGCGATGATGGGCCCGCCATGTCTGCCCCCGCGCTCGCGCCACGCCTGCTGAGGGCCGCGGTGTTCACCGCGGTCTGCGTCGTGCTGTCCGCGCTGGGCCACGCGCTGGCCGCCTGCGCGGGGATCGCCGCGTGGTCGCTGGTCGCCGGGTTCCTCGGCGTCTTCGGGATCACGGTGCTGTTCGCCGGACGCGAGCGCTCGCTGCCCGAGATCGTCGGCGCGCTGGCGGTCGGACAGCTCGGTCTGCACGCGCTGTTCGGGCTCGGCCAGCGCCGGATCGCCGTGCCGCCGCAGGGCGACGACACCCTGCTCCGGCTCGCCGCCAAGCTGGTCTGCGGCGGGGCGTCCGCGCTGAACCCGGCCGACGCGGCCCGGATCGTCCGCGAGGCCGGGCTCGCGCCCGCGGCCGCCGGCACGGCCGGGACCACCGCGGGCTCCGGGGTGCACGAGCACCTCACCGGCGCGGCGGGTGCGACGGACGCGGCGGCCGCGACCGCCCGCGCCGCCGAACTGGTGCCGAGCCTGCCGATGCTGCTCGGCCACCTCCTGGCCGCGCTCGCGACCGGCTGGCTGCTGCGCCGGGGCGACCTCGCCCTCGGCCGGCTGGTGACGCTGTCCGCGCAGGGTGCCGTCGAGCTCGCCGAGTGCGCGCTCGTCCGCTCGCTGCGCGCCGCGCTCTCGCTCGTACGGACCCTGCTCGCGGGCCTGCCGGGCGCTCCGGCCACCGGGCCGCGCGGGCCCGCCCGTACCGCGGCCGACTCCTCGCCGCCGCCGGTGGCGGAGGCACTTCAGCACACGGTGATCAGGCGCGGCCCGCCGGCCGCCCGCTGCGTCCTCGCAGCCTGACGCGGACCGCTCCCCCGGGGCGGCTCCGCGGCCGTCCGCGCCTGCCCGCCCGCCGACACCGTCGCCGAGACCGTCACCCCGTCCCCTGACCGAAACCGGGACCGGGGCACCGGGACTCCGGCCGAGGCCCGTCCGCCCGGCGCCCGTCGCCACTTCCCGGGGCCGGGGGCTCCGGCCGGGATTCTGGCCGGGATTCCTGGCCGGGACCCGTCGTCCGGACGCGTCTCCCGACGCCCGTCGTCGCCGGCGCAAGCGCGTGGACCGCTCGTACCTGTCTCGCGGATGTCTTCCGCATCGCCTCTCCGAGCTGGAGTGTCTTCTGCCATGAGCGTTTCCCGTACGCACCTGCCCCGTACGTTCCCGTCCCGCGCCGCCCTCGCCGGCGGTGTCGCCGCCGCCTCCGTGCTGCTGGCCTCCGGCACCGCCTTCGCCCACGTGAGCGTGCAGCCACAGGGCGAGGCCGCCAAGGGCGGTTACGCCACCGTCAACGTGAAGGTGCCGAACGAGCGCGACAACGCCTCCACCGTCAAGGTCGAGGTGAACTTCCCGACCGACCACCCGCTGGCCTCCGTGATGCCGCAGCCCGTGCCCGGCTGGAAGGCCGAGGTCACCAAGGCGAAGCTCGCCAAGCCGCTGGAGCTGCACGGCAAGAAGATCAACGAAGCCGTCGCCAAGGTCACCTGGACCGCCGACGGCTCGAAGATCGGCCCCGGCCAGTTCCAGCAGTTCCCGCTCTCCCTCGGGCAGCTCCCCGAGGACACCGACCGCCTCGTCCTCAAGGCGATCCAGACCTACGACAACAACGAGGTCGTGCGCTGGATCGAGGAGCCCAAGGAAGGCGCGGCCGAGCCCGAGAACCCGGCGCCGGTCCTGAAGCTGTCCGCCGCGACCGGCGACCACCACGGCGGCGGCGCCACGCCCGCCGCCGACGACAAGGCCGCCGACAAGGCCGGCCACGACCACCAGGGCGGCAAGCACGAGGAGGCCGCCGGCTCGACCGACACCGCGGCCCGTGTGCTCGGGGTGATCGGCATCCTCGTGGGTGTCGCCGGAATCGCCTTCGGCGTCCTGGCCGGGCGCCGCCGCTCGGCCTGACGGCCGTCCCCTCACCGAAAGACACACCATGTCCGACAAGAAGACAGCTGTTCAGACCTCCGGTGCCGAGGGCGGGACGGACGGCGGCCGCCCCGGCCGCCGGGCCCCGCTGGTCATCGCGACGGCGGCCATCGTCGCGGCGATCGGCGTCACGGCCGCGGTCGGCCTCGGCGGCGGCGACGGCGACGCGCCCGGTTCGAAGAGCGGCGCGCCGGTCGCCGAGATCTCCGGCGGCACCGACAACACCAAGGCCGCCACCGTCCTCGACCGGCCCTTCACCAAGCCCGACCTGGTCCTCACCGACACCAAGGGCCAGAAGTTCGACCTGCGCGAGAAGACCAAGGGCAAGCCGACCCTGATCTACTTCGGCTACACCCACTGCCCGGACGTCTGCCCGCTGACCATGAGCAACATCGCCATCGCGCGCAAGCAGCTCCCCAAGGCCGACCAGGACAAGCTCCAGGTCGTCTTCGTCACGACCGACCCGGAGCGGGACACCGCCGCCGAGCTCGGCAAGTGGCTGCCGGCCGCAGGTGACCCGAGCTTCACCGGACTCACGGGCGACTTCTCGGCCATCCAGGCCGGTGCCCGCTCCATCGGCATCGGCATCGACCCGCCGAAGAAGGAGAAGGACGGCTCGGTCGTCTCCATGCACGGCGCCCAGGTGATCGCGTTCTCGCCGACCACCGACCAGGGCTACGTGCTGTACGGCGAGGACACCACCGCCGACGACTACGCCAAGGACCTGCCGAAGCTCATCAAGGGGGAGAACCCGTGAACCGCCGCACCACCGCCCTGTCCGCCGCCGTCGCACTCGCCGCCGCGCTCGCCCTGACCGGCTGCTCGTCCGAGGACGGCGGACCCGAACTCAAGGTGAGCGGCGCGTTCATGCCCCAGCCCGTGATGGACATGGCGGGCGGCTTCCTCACCATCACCAACAGCGGTGACACGGCCGACAAGCTCACCTCCGTCACCAGCGGCATCTCTGACGACGTCCAGATCCACGAGACGAAGAACCAGAAGATGCAGCGCGTGGAGTCCTTCGACATCCCCGCGAACGGCGAGCTGAAGCTCGAACGCGGCGGCAGCCACATCATGTTCATGGGCCTGAAGAAGCGGCCCAGGCAGGGCGAGAAGGTCGCCATAGAGCTGCACTTCGAGAAGGCCGGCCCCATCAAGGTCGAGCTTCCCGTCGAGGCGCCCAACCACAACCCGAAGCAGCACTGAGCTCGCCCGAGGGAGTGACAGAAACCGTGACGACCACCGCCCCGCGCCTCGGGCCCGCCCTCACCAGGCTGCTGCTCGTCGCCGCCGCGCTGCTGGCCGCCCTGCTCGCCACGGCGGGCCCCGCGTCCGCGCACGCGGCGCTGACCGGCAGCGACCCGCAGGACGGGGCGGTGGTCGCCACCGCCCCCAAGGAGGTCAACCTGACCTTCTCGGAACAGGTCGCCATGAGCGACGACTCCATCCGGGTCCTCGACCCCTCGGGCAAACGGGTCGACACCGGGGAGATCCGCGACCTGTGCAGCGGCTCCGTCGTCCGCTACGGGGTCGCGCTGCTGCCCGGACTGCCCGACGGCACCTACACCGTGGCCTGGCAGACCGTCTCCGCCGACAGCCATCCCGTCGCCGGCGCCTTCACCTTCTCCATCGGCGCCCCGTCCACCACCTCCGTCGCGCTGCCCGACACCGCGGTCGGCGGCGGACTCGTCGGCACGCTCTACGGCATCGCCCGCTACCTCGCGTACGCCGGCTTCGTCGTCCTCGTCGGCGGCGGCGTCTTCGTCCTGGCCTGCTGGCCGCGCGGCGCCTCCGTGCGTCCGCTGCAGCGGCTCGTCGTGCGCGGCTGGCTCACGCTGACCGCCGCCACCCTCGCGCTGCTGCTGCTCCGTCACCCGTACACGAGGACCGGGAAGCTCGGCGACGTCTTCGACCTCGGCGGGCTGCGGGCCGTCCTGGAGACCAAGACCGGCGCCGCGCTCTCCTCGCGACTGCTGCTGCTCGGCGCGGCGGCGCTCTTCGTGGCCGTGCTCTTCGGCGCGTACGCCCGGCGGACGGACGAGAAGGAGCACAAGGACCTCACCTTCGGCCTGGCCGTCGGCGGCAGCGTGGTCGCGGCCGGCATCGCCGGTACGTGGGCGCTCGCCGAGCACGCCTCGACCGGGCTCCAGCCGGGCGTCGCCATGCCGGTCGACATCCTGCACCTGCTGGCCGTGGCCACCTGGCTCGGCGGGCTCACCGCACTGCTCGTCGCGCTCCACCGCGACCCGTCCGTCGAACGCCGGGCCGTGGAGCGTTACTCGAACCTCGCCTTCGGCTCGGTCGTCGTCCTCGCGGCCACCGGCGTCTACCAGTCCTGGCGGCAGGTCGGCACCTGGTCCGCGCTGACGGACACCCGCTACGGGCAGCTGCTCCTGGTCAAGATCGGGCTGGTCGCCGTCCTCGTGGGCATCGGCTGGGTGTCACGGCGGTGGGTGCGGCGGCTCGCGGAGCGGCCGGCCGCGGCCACAGGGGCCGACCGCGACGCGGACGCCGAAGAGCCGGCCGAGGAAGCGGCGGAGGAGGAAGCGGCGGAGGAGGCGGCGGCGGCCGGGACCGAGGCCGACGCCGAGCGGGCCGCACAGCTCGCGCGCCAGCGGGCCGCCGTCGCCACCGCGGCGCGCAAGAAGGCCCGGGACGCCGATCCCGAGCGGGCCGGGCTGCGCCGTTCGGTGCTCACCGAGGCCGCCGTCGCCGTCGTCCTGCTCGCCGTGACGACGGTGCTGACCTCGACCGAGCCCGCCCGTACGGAGGAGGAGGCGGGCCGGGGCCGGACCGCCGCCGGCGCGGCAGCGGTGCCGAACCGCCCGATCGACGTACGGCTGCCCTTCGACACGGGCGGCGTCGACGGCAAGGGCACGGTGCAGCTCACCCTCGACCCCGGCCGCGTCGGCGCGAACGCCCTGCACATCTATGTGCTGCGCCCCAACGGCCGCGGTCTCGACGTACCCGAGGTGAAGGTCGCCTTCACCCTCAAGGAGAAGAACATCGGCCCCCTGCCGGTGCTGCCGGACCGCGTCCAGACCGGACACTGGACGGCGACCGGTGTCCAGCTGCCGATGCCGGGCGAATGGCTCATGCAGGTGACCGTCCGCACCTCCGACATCGACCAGACCACCATCGAGAAGAACGTGAAGATCGGCTGACCGTGAGCAAGTCCGAGAGCAGGCTCGTAAGCGAGCCCGTAAGCGAGTCCGAGAGCAAGCCCGAGGGCACGCCCGTGAGTGGTGAGAACCCTGAGATCTCCCGGCGCCAGCTCCTCGGCACCGTCGGGGCGGCGGGCGCGGCCGGCCTCGTGATCGGTGCGGCCGGCGGCGTGGGGATCTCCGCCGTCGGAGACGACCCCGGCTCCACCGGCTCGCCGGCCCTCACCACGGTCGGTTCGACCGAGGTGATGTTTCACGGGAAACATCAGGCGGGGATCACCACTCCCCTGCAGTCCCGGGGCCATCTGGTCGCCTTCGACCTCGCGCCCGGCGCGGGCCGCAAGGAGGCCGCCGCGCTGCTGCGCCGCTGGTCGGCCACGGCGAAGGCGCTGATGGCGGGCAGGCCGGCGGCCACCGGCCCCGACACCGGCATCGCGCTCGACGCCGGTCCGTCCTCCCTGACGGTGACCTTCGGCTTCGGGCGCACCTTCTTCGACCGGACCGGGCTCGCGGCGCGCCGCCCCACCCAGCTCGACCCGTTGCCGGCCTTCTCCTCCGACATGCTCGACCCGAAGCGCTCGGAGGGCGATCTGTGGGTGCAGATCGGCGCGGACGACGCGCTGGTCGCCTTCCACGCGCTGCGCGCGATCCAGAAGGACGCGGGTGACGCGGCCCGCGTGCGCTGGCAGATGAACGGCTTCAACCGCTCGGCCGGTGCCACCGCGCGCCCGATGACGGCGCGCAACCTGATGGGCCAGATCGACGGCACGGGCAATCCGAAGCCGACGGACGCCGACTTCGACCGGCGGATCTTCGTGCCGCAGGACGCGGCCGGCACCCAGGACTGGATGGCGGGCGGCTCGTACGCGGTCGTCCGGCGGATCCGGATGCTGCTCGACGACTGGGAGAAGCTGCCGCTGGACAAGCAGGAGAAGGTGATCGGGCGGCGGAAGTCGGACGGTGCGCCGCTGACCGGCGGGACCGAGACGACCGAGCCCGATCTGCACAGGATCGGGCCGGACGGCAAGGTCGTCATCCCCGACAACGCCCATGCCCGGATCTCCGCCCCCGAACAGAACGGCGGCGCGGCGATGCTGCGCCGGCCGTTCTCCTTCCACGACGGGATCGCCGCGGACGGCACTCCGGACGCCGGACTGCTCTTCGTCTGCTGGCAGGCGGATCCGCTGCGGGGCTTCGTGCCGGTGCAGCGCAAGCTCGACCGGGGTGACGCGCTGTCGCCGTTCCTCCGGCACGAGGCGAGCGGTCTGTTCGCGGTGCCGGGCGGGGCGGCCGAGGGCGAGTACGTGGGCCAGCGACTGCTGGAGGCCTGAGACGAGGGGCCTCCTGGGGCGCGGGGCCGTTAGGGTGACCGTATGTCCGCCACCCGGTATACGTATCTCGGTCCCGAAGGCACTTTCACGGAGGCCGCGCTGCGTACGCTGCCCGAGGCCGCGACGCGGGAGCTCGTCCCGATGGTCTCGGTCCCGGCCGCGCTGGACGCCGTGCGCAACGGCGAGGCGGCGGCGGCGCTGGTGCCGATCGAGAACTCGGTCGAGGGCGGGGTGACCGCCACCCTGGACGAGCTGGCCTCGGGCGAGCCGCTGATGATCTACCGCGAGGTGCTGCTGCCCATCACCTTCGCCCTGCTCGTACGGCCCGGCACGAAGCTGTCGGAGATCAAGACGGTCACGGGGCACCCGGTGGCCCAGCCGCAGGTGCGGAACTGGCTGCGGGACAACCTTCCCGACGCGCTGTGGGAGTCGGCCGCCTCCAACGCGGACGGCGCCCGGCTGGTCCAGGAGGGCCGTTTCGACGCTGCCTTCGCGGGCGAGTTCGCGGCGGCGACGTACGGTCTCGAGGCCCTGGTCACCGAGATCCACGACGCGGCGAACGCGGAGACGCGCTTCGTGCTCGTGGGCCGGCCGGCCCGGCCGGCGGCGCCGACGGGTGCGGACAAGACCTCCGTCGTGCTGTGGCTGGGCGACGACCACCCGGGTGCCCTGCTGGAACTCCTTCAGGAATTCGCGGTGCGCGGCGTGAACCTGATGCTGATCCAGTCGCGGCCGACCGGCGCCGGAATCGGCAACTACTGCTTCGCCGTCGACGCCGAAGGCCACATCTCGGACCGGCGGGTCGGCGAGGCGCTGATGGGCTTGAAGCGCATCTGCCCGAACGTCCGCTTCCTCGGTTCCTATCCGCGGGCGGGCGTCTCGCGGGAAGACGTCCGGCCGCTGCGGCGCGGGACTTCGGACGTGGAATTCATGGACGCCTCCGACTGGCTGGCACGCGCCCAGGACGGCCGGGCCTGACCCGAGGGCGTGGCCTCCGGGGTTACCCACAGGAGTTATCCACAGGTGCGCTCCTCGACCTGGGGACAAGTCGACAAGACTGGTGGGCCCGGTCGACAAATCCGCACCGGCCGTCCGTCAGCCCAGCTCCGGGACCCCACTCTTCGGAGTGCGCCATTCCCACTCGAAGGAGTGGGAAAATGAGAGCGATCTTCGTGGTCCACAGATCTTTCGCACAGCCTGTGGATAACTCACTCTCGCTGCGCATTGCTGTGGAGAACCCTCCCAGGGGAATTCGGGAAAATCAAAGCAATTCGGGCAAAGCGAGACGCATTGCCATATCGGGTGGGGTCGCCCGGCGTCGCACCGGTAGCCTGGGGGGGTGATTGACCTTCGCCTGCTCCGTGAGGACCCCGACCGTGTTCGCGCCTCCCAGCGCGCCCGTGGAGAGGACGTCGGCCTCGTCGACGCCCTGCTCTCCGCCGATGAGCGGCGCAGGTCGTCCGGCGTCCGCTTCGACGAACTCCGCTCCGAGCAGAAGTCGCTCGGCAAGCTGATCCCCAAGGCCTCCCCCGAGGAGCGCGCCGCGCTCCTGCAGAAGGCGGAGCAGCTCAAGACCGACGTCAAGGCCGCCGAGGCCGAGCAGAACGAGGCCGACGAGACGGCCCGCGCGCTGCTGCTCCAGCTCGGCAACATCGTCCACCCGGACGTTCCGGTCGGTGGCGAGGAGGACTTCGTCGTCCTCGAGACGCACGGCACCATCCGCGACTTCGCCGCCGAGGGCTTCGAGCCCAAGGACCACCTGGAGCTCGGCGAGGCGCTCGGCGCCATCGACGTCGAGCGCGGCGCCAAGGTCTCCGGCTCGCGCTTCTACTACCTGACGGGCGTCGGCGCGCTCCTGGAGCTCGCCCTGGTCAACGCGGCGATCGCGCAGGCCACCGAGGCCGGCTTCATCCCGATGCTCACGCCCGCGCTGGTCCGCCCGCGCGCCATGGAGGGCACCGGCTTCCTCGGCCAGGCCGCCGAGAACGTGTACCACCTGGAGAAGGACGACTACTACCTGGTCGGCACCTCCGAGGTCCCCCTCGCCGCGTACCACATGGACGAGATCATCGAGGCCGACAAGCTGCCGCTGCGGTACGCCGGCTTCTCGCCGTGCTTCCGCCGCGAGGCCGGCACGTACGGCAAGGACACCCGCGGCATCTTCCGCGTCCACCAGTTCGACAAGGTCGAGATGTTCTCGTACGTCGCTCCGGAGGACGCCGAGGCCGAGCACAAGCGGCTCCTCGAGTGGGAGAAGCAGTGGCTGAACTCCCTGGAGCTGCCGTTCCAGGTGATCGACGTCGCCACCGGCGACCTGGGCGCCTCCGCCTCCCGCAAGTTCGACTGCGAGGCCTGGATCCCGACCCAGGGCAAGTACCGCGAGCTGACCTCCGCCTCCAACTGCGACGGCTTCCAGGCCCGCCGCCTCTCCGTCCGCATGCGCGACGAGAAGGAGGGCAAGAAGACCGTGCAGCCGCTGGCCACCCTGAACGGCACGCTGTGCGCCGTACCGCGCACGATCGTGGCGATCCTGGAGAACCACCAGCTGGCCGACGGCTCGGTCCGCGTCCCCGAGGTGCTGCGTCCCTACCTCGGCGGCCGTGAGGTCCTGGAGCCGATCTCCAAGTGAGCACCTTCCCCTACCGCCTGGTCGCGACGGACCTCGACGGCACCCTGCTCAGGGCCGACGAGTCCGTCTCCGCCCGGACCCGCGACGCGCTCGCCGCGGCGACGGAGGCCGGGGCGGCGCACATCGTCGTGACCGGGCGGGCCGTGCCCTGGACCCGCCACATCCTCGACGACCTCGGCTACGAGGGGATCGCGGTGTGCGGGCAGGGCGCGCAGGTCTACCACGCCGGTGAGCACCGGCTGCTGACCTCGCTGACCCTCGACCGGCAGCTGGCCGGCCTGGCGCTCTCCAAGATCGAGGCGGAGGTCGGGCCGCTGGCCCTGGCCGCCAGCCGCGACGGTCTGGAGGGCGAGGTCCTCATCGGTCCCGGTTACCGGACCCAGGAGGGCCCGCTGCCGTACGTGCCGTACGAGGACCCGGCGGAGATCTGGTCGGCGCCGCTGACCAAGCTCTACGTCCAGCACCCGACGCTGAGCGACGACGAGCTGACCCGGATCGCCAGGGAGACGGTCGGCGGGCTCGTCGACGTCGTCATGGCGGGTCCGGGCATCGTCGAGATCGTCCCGCTCGGCCTCAGCAAGGCGACCGGTCTGTCGCTGGCCGCGCGCCGGCTCGGCGTGAAGGCCGCGGAGACGATCGCCTTCGGCGACATGCCCAACGACATCCCGATGTTCGGCTGGGCGGCCCATGGCGTGGCCATGGCCAACGCCCACGAGGAGCTGAAGGCGGTGGCGGACGAGGTGACCGCCTCGAACGAGGAGGACGGCATCGCCGTGGTCCTGGAGCGCCTGCTGGGCGCTTAACGGCACTCGGCCGTACGTCGTCGCGGTACGCGAAGCGGCACGCGGGCGATACGCGAAGCGGCTCGGGGAGCAGTACGGAAAAGCGGTACGGAAAGCGGGGCGGCCCGCGCGGTTCGCCCCCGCGCGCTCGAAGCGGCCGCCCCGTTCCCGTACGGTCAGTGTGCGCTCGTCCGGGGCCTGCCGACCACCGGTTTATCGCGCGTGAGCGGCCAGAACGCCAGCCCGATCACGAGCGAGATCGCATGGCCGAGATCCGTGTACGTGCGGTCGGTGAGCAGCGGTACGGCGAAGAAGGACACAGCGCCGGCGAGGTAGAACCAGCGCCACGGGCGCGGCAGCCGGTAGGTGAGGATGCCGACCGCGGCGGCGAGCCCGTAGCTCACCCCGATGTCGACGACGTGCGCCATGCTGCGCGGCACGTCGTGGTCCTGGATCGCCTCCAGGACCACCTTCTGGCTGATGAGCGTGGCCGCGATGTGCGCCGTGGCGACGACGACGAGCCATTTCACCGTGCCGAGCCAGCGCTCGACCGGCGCGTGGAAGACCTCGAAGAGGACCGCGTAGAAAGGCAGGCTCGCCGGATTCTGGATCCAGAACGCACTGCCGACGAGTGCCCGCATGGGATGGCGGGAGAGTTCGTACAGATTGCTGCTGTTGCGGTGGAGCAGATAGTGCTCGACACCGTCCGAGGAAAGCGCGATGACCAGACTGGTGATCGCGATGACGAGCAGCCAGAGATGCGTACCGGGCGACGAACGCACCCACGACCTGATCGGCCGGGACGGTTCGCCACCCGGAACAGCCTGCACATGCGGTGAGGTTTTGCTCGGCACATATCAGTGCCTATCACCCGAAGCCGGGTGACAGCCGGGCGGTGCCCGCGAAAGGCCTCAGAAATTGATCATGTGTCCGGCAATGCCGTGGACCGCTTCCTTCACGGCCTCGCCCAGGGTCGGGTGGGCGTGGACGTTGCGGGCCACCTCGTGGACCGTGAGGTCCCACTGCTGGGCCAGGGTCAGCTCGGGCAGCAGCTCGGTGACGTCGGGGCCGATGAGGTGGGCACCGATGATCTCGCCGTACTTGGCGTCGGCGACGATCTTCACGAAGCCGGTCGAGTCGCCGAGGCCGTGCGCCTTGCCGTTCGCCATGAAGGGGAACTTGGCGACCTTGACGTCGTAGCCCTTCTCGCGGGCCTGCGCCTCGGTGTAGCCGAAGCTGGCGATCTGGGGCTGGCAGTAGGTCGCGCGCGGGATCATCACGTAGTCGAGTTCCATGGTCTCGGCGTCCGCGATGGTCTCGGCGGCGATGACGCCCATGGCCTCGGCGGTGTGCGCGAGCATCAGCTTCGCGGTGACGTCGCCGATGGCGTAGATGTGCGGCACGGAGGTGCGGGAGCGGCCGTCGACCTCGATCGCGCCGCGCTCGGTGAGGGCGACACCGGTGTTCTCCAGGCCGTAGCCGGAGACGTTCGGCGCGAAGCCGATGGCCTGCAGGACCTTGTCGGCCTCCAGGACCTTCTGCGTACCGTCCTTGGCGGTCACGGTGACGCGGACCTGCGGGCCGGACTCGTCGATCGCGTCCACCCGGGTGGAGGTGAGGACGTCGATGCCGAGCTTGCGGTACTGCTTCGCGAGCTCCTTGGACACCTCCTCGTCCTCCAGCGGGGCCATCCGGTCGAGGAACTCGACGATGGTGACCTTGGTGCCGTAGTTGTTCAGCACGTACGCGAACTCGATGCCGATCGCGCCGGCGCCGGCGATGACGATCGACTTCGGGGCGTCCTCGGCGAGGATCTGCTGCTCGTACGACACGACGCGGTCGCTGAGCGCGGTACCGGGCAGCAGACGCGGGCTGGCGCCGGTGGCGATGATGCAGTTGTCGAAGGTGATCGTCTGCGTGGTGCCGTCGGACTTCGCCACCTGGAGGGTGTTCGCGTCGAGGAAGGTGCCCCGGCCGTCGAACTCGGTGATGCCGTTCTTCTTCATCAGGAAGTGGACGCCCTTGACGCGGCCGTCCGCGACCGTGCGGCTGCGGCGGAACGCCTCGCCGTAGTCGAAGGAGACGGTGCCGTCGACCTTGATGCCGAAGGTCTTCGCCTCGTGGTTGAAGATGTGGGCGAGTTCGGCGTTGCGCAGCAGCGCCTTGGTGGGGATGCAGCCGACGTTCAGGCAGACACCGCCCCAGTACTTCTCCTCGACGACCGCGACCCGCTTGCCCAGCTGGGCGGCGCGGATGGCGGCGACGTAGCCGCCGGGGCCAGCTCCGAGTACGACGACGTCGAAGCGGTCTGACATGACTGACTCCCGAGGGTGGTGAGGGTGTTCGGTCCGCGTACGAGTCACACGTGCCCACGTACGAGGCCACAGTAGTCCGGTCGCTGCGGCCCGGCCGGGGAGGCGAGGGACGTCACTTGTAGGATGACTGGGCAACCGGGCGAATGAGTGGAATCGAGGAGTGTCGATGGCGGCGCTGAAGGCGGCGGGGCGGGTCTCGCTGGTGGACTCGGTGGTCGAGCAGCTGCGGGCGCAGCTCGCCGAGGGCGAGTGGGCCGTCGGCGACCGCATCCCCACCGAACACGAGCTCGCCGAACTCCTCGGCGTCGGCCGCAACACGGTCCGCGAGGCCGTCCGGGTCCTGGTCCACGCAGGGCTCCTGGAGTCCCGCCAGGGCAACGGCACCTTCGTCCGGTCCACCGCCGACCCGGCCGCCGTCCTCCGCGGCGTCCGGCACGCGGGCGCCCGGGACGTCCTGGAGCTGCGCGCCGCCCTGGAGGCCGAGGCGGCCCGGCTCGCGGCGGTGCGGCGGGACACCCACGACCTGCTGCGGCTGCGGGCCGCCCTGACCACGCTGCGCGAGGAGGGCGACCGGGACGCCGACGCGGACCTCGCCTTCCACCTGGCGGTCGTCGAGGCCACCCACAACACCGCCTTCCGCGAGGTCTACCGCTTCTTCTCCGCGCAGGTGCACGAGGTCCTGGTGGAGGCGCTCGGCGACCGGTCGATGCCGCCGGTCGACATCGACGCCCACGAGGCCCTGGTGGCCGCGATCGAGGCCGGCGACGCGGAGGCGGCCGAGGCCGGGGCACGCGAACTCCTGCGGGTACCGCTGGAGACGGTCGCGGCCCTGGCGGAGGGCTCGCGGTGAGGGCGGAGACGGGAAGCCTGGCGGGGACGGAGGTCGGGGGCCAGGGGGTGACGGCGGCTGGGGTGGCTGGGGCGGCCGGGGTGGCTGAGGCGGCTGGTGCGGTCGGGGCGGCTGGTGCGGTCAGGGCAACTGAGGCGGCGGGTGCGACCGGGGCGGCTGGGGCGGCTGGGGCGGCCGGGGTGGTCACGGCGGCCGGGGCGGGCGGGCGGCGGGGGGCGCTGCTTGGGCGCCCGGCGCTGCTCATGGTCGGCATCGTGCTCGCCTCGCTCAACATGCGGGCCGCCCTCGCGAGCGTGTCGCCGCTGGTGAGCGAGCTGGCAGAGGCGTACGGGCTGTCCTCGGCGGCCAGCTCGCTGGTGACCTCGGTGCCGGTGCTCTTCCTGGGGCTCGGCGCGCTCGTGGCGCCGTGGCTCGGCCGGCGCTTCGGCGCCGAGCGGGTGCTGTTCGCGGCGCTGTTGCTGCTCGGCGCCGGGATCCTGGTGCGGGTGCTGCCCTCGGCGGCGGCGCTCTACGCCGGCGGGGTGCTCGTCGGCACGGCCATCGCCCTGTTGAACGTCCTGATGCCGAGCCTGATCAAGCGGGACTTCCCGGGCCGGGCCGCGTCGATGACCTCCGTGTACACGGGCGCGATGATCGCGGGCGCCACGGTCGTCGCCGCCGCTTCGGTGCCGCTGGAGCGCGCCCTCGGCGGGTGGCGGGCCTCGCTCGGCGTCTGGTCGCTGCTGGCGGTGGTGGCGGCGCTCGCCTGGCTGCCGCAGGTGATCGCCGCCCGTGGCCGTACGGGGAACGAGGTGCGGGCCGCGGCGGCGGCCGGCTCGGGGGCGCTCCCGGGCGACGGAGGGGCCCGGTCCGTGTGGCGGTCTGCGCTCGCCTGGCAGGTGACCCTGTTCATGGGGCTGCAGTCGCTGTGGTCGTACGTGCTGATCGCCTGGATGCCGACGATCTTCACCGACCACGGGATGAGCCGCTCGACGGCCGGTGTGGTCTTCGCCTTCAACAACCTGATCCAGGTCGCGGGCGCCTTCGCGGTTCCGCTGCTCGCGGGCCGGATGCGGAGCCAGCGGCCGCTGATCGTGCTGGTGACGACCATGGTCGCCGCCGGGTACGCGGGCCTGATGGTGGCGCCGGTGCAGGGTGCCTGGCTCTGGTCGGCGGTCCTCGGGCTCGGCCAGGGCGGGGCGGTGGGCCTCGCCCTGACCCTGATCGTGCTGCGCTCGGGCGACGCGGTGACCGCCGCCCGGCTCTCCGGCATGGCGCAGACGGTGGGCTATCTGCTCGCCGCCGCCGGCCCGCTGGCCGCCGGTGCCCTGCACCAGGCGACCGGCTCGTGGACGCTGCCGATCGCCGCGGTCCTGGGCGTGTGCGCGACGGCACTCGCGGTGGGACTGCTGGCGGCCCGGAACCGTACGGTCTGAGGACGCGCACGGCTCCGGGCGCGACGGCCCGAGGAGACCGGCGACCGCGCGGGCCGGAGCCGGGCGGGCCGGCGGGCTACTCCTCGCCCGCCAGGGTCAGCGTCCGCAGCTTGTGGCCGGCGAACCAGGTCGCGCCGACCGTGACGGCGGCCAGCAGCGCGACCGCCGTGGGCAGTGCCACGTCGGAGCTGATCAGGCTGTCGCCGGTGACCTTCTCGGCCAGTGCCAGCGCCCACTGCTGGACGCTCAGGGTGCGGGCGCCCGCGATGAGGGAGCCGAACAGCGCCTCCCACACCAGGGCGTAGACCAGCCCGATGACGACGGCGTGCCGGCTGACCGTGCCCAGGAGCAGGAACAGCGCGCTGTACGCGATGGAGGCGACGAGGGCCGCCACCGTGTAGGCGACGGCGACCTGCTGCCCGTTGCCGTTGAGGACGAAGCCGGCGATCAGCGTGGGCACGGCGGAGAAGACCATGGTCACGGCGATGGCGACGATCAGCTTGGTGAAGATGATCGTGGGCCGCTTCACGGGCTTGGAGAGGAGATAGACGATCGATCCGTCGTCGATCTCCGGTCCGATCGCTCCGGTACCGGCGATCACGCCGATCAGCGGCACCATCGTGGCGAGCGCGAAGCCGCCGAGGACATCGGCCGCGACCTGGTCGTCGGCCCCGTTGAACATGCGGACGGCGGCGGCGATCAGGATGAGCAGCGCGGGCAGCGCGAAGAGGATCAGCGCCCGCCGGCGGCCGAGGAGGGCCCGGTAGGTGAGCCGGGCGACGGTGGGGTTGTACATCGGTCGGGCTCCTTTCAGGCCGCTACGAGATACGAGAAGACGGATTCGAGGGACTCGTCCGAGGGCGAGACCGTGAGCAGCCGGATACCGCGCTCCCTGGCCACCCGCGGCAGCAGTTCGGTGAACCGGCCGAAGTCCACGGCCTGGATGCGCAGTCCGCCCTCGGCGCTGTGGTCGACCTCGATGCCGGCCGTGGACGGGTCGGCGATCAGCGCCGCGGCCAGGGCCCGGTCGTCGCTGGAGCGGACCAGGTAGCGGTGCGGGCGGTCGGTCATCAGCCGGCGGATGCGGCGGAAGTCGCCGGAGGCCGCGTGCCGTCCGGCCACGATCACCTCGATGTGCGAGGCGAGCTGCTCGACCTCCTCCAGGATGTGCGAGGAGAACAGCACCGTGCGGCCCTCGGCGCCCATGCGGCGCAGCAGGTCCATCAACTGCATGCGCTGGCGCGGGTCCATGCCGTTGAAGGGCTCGTCGAGCAGCAGCACCGACGGCTCGTGGACGAGGGCCGAGGCCATCTTCACGCGCTGCCGCATGCCCTTGCTGTACGTGGCGATCTTGCGGTCCTGCGCGTACTCCATCTCCACCGTGGCGAGGGCCCGTTGCGCCTCGGCGTCGCCGAGGCCGTGCAACTCGGCGTTGGCGACGACGAATTCGCGGCCGGTGAGGAAGTCGTACATCGCCTCCCGCTCGGGGACGACGCCGATCTGCCGGTAGACCGACTCGTTGCGCCAGATCGCCGCGCCGTCGAGGGTGACGGTGCCGGTGGAGGGCGCGAGGAAGCCGCCCATCATGTTGATGAGGGTGGACTTCCCGGCGCCGTTGGGGCCGAGGAGACCGGTGACGCCCGGGCCGATGGTCATGGTGACGTCGTTGACGGCCACGACGTTGCCGAACCAGCGCGAGGCGTGGTCGATGGAAAGAGTGCTCATGGGCGCAGCCCATTCTTTGGAAGGGTGGTGGTGGGCGACGGGAGGGCCATTACAGCCCGACCTTTCGGTAGCGGCGCATCAGCACGCCGTACGAGCCGGCGACGAGAGCGAGGACGACCAGCAGGTAGACCGCGCCGACGCCGGCGCCGGGCGCCGCGGCCTCCCCGCCGGGGAAGGGAGTGGGCGCGCCGAGGAAGGCCGACTGCACGCCGCCGATGAGGGTGATCGGCGAGAACAGGCCGATCCACTTGACGGCGCTGATGTTGTCCGTGCTGTAGGCGATGCCCTGGAGGGTGGTGACCGCTCCGTAGGAGATGACCAGGGTGGCGATCACGGCGGCGACGCCGAAGCCGCGGCGCGGCGTGAGGGCCGCCATGACGAGGCCGATGCCGCCGAAGAGCAGCGACAGCAGCGCCACCGAGAGGAGTCCCTGTCCGAACATCTGGGTCTGGTCCCCGAAGTCCATCTTGGCGAGCAGCGAGCCGATCCAGAGGATCAGCAGCGGGGAGGCCGTGAGCAGGAAGAGCGCCGAGGCCATCGCCCCGTACTTCGCGAGGACGTAGTCCGTGCGCTCGATCGGGCCGGCGAAGTACAGCGGCACGGTGCGGAAGCGGAGGTCGCGGGAGACGGACTGCGGGGCCTGGGCGGCCACGTAGATGGCGATGACCATCTGGAGGTAGATCGCGTACTGCGTGTACTCGATCGCCAGCTTCGAGGACTTGGTGACGACGGCGACCGCGACGATGATCAGCGCGGGCACGCACATCACGGCGAACAGCAGCATCGGCAGCACCTTGGACTTGGCGCTGCGGCCGAGTCCGTACGCCCCGCGCAGCGACTGCGAGAACAGCGCCTGGCGGGCGGCGCCGCGACCGAGCCGCGGACCGTCGTAGCTGCGGTAGCCGATGTTGTGGATCCGGCTGTTCTCGGGGGCCTGGACGGGCCCGGGGGCCTGCGAGCTCATCGCGCCGGCACCTCCTCCTGCTGCTGCGTCTTGAAGACCTCGGCGATGTGGTGGCGGCGCTGCTCCATGCGCACCAGGCCGAGGCCGAGGCCGGCGACGGTGTCCCGGACGAGGTCGTAGGTGTCCTCGCCGGAGGCCTCCAGGAGCAGGATGTGGCCGGCGCCCGGCAGGCCGTCCTCCACACCGGGGTGCAGGGTGACGCCGGCGGCGGTCAGGGCGGCGCGCAGCGCCTCGGTGCCGTCGGGGTGCGCGTCGGAGTCGGTGACCTCGACCGCGAGGGTCGTCGTGGTGCGGGTGAAGTCCGTGGTGGAGCTGGAGCGGAGCAGCCGGCCGCCGTCGACGACGACGACGTGGTCGCAGGTGCGCTCCAGCTCGCCGAGCAGGTGCGAGGTGACGAGGACCGAGATGCCGAAGTCCGTCCACACCCGGCGGATCAGCCCCAGCATGTCGTCGCGGCCGACCGGGTCGAGGCCGTTGGTCGGCTCGTCGAGCAGCACCAGCTGCGGGTCGTGCACCAGCGCCTGCGCGAGCTTCACGCGCTGCTTCATGCCGGTCGAGTAGCCGCCCATGGGGCGGTAGCGCTCCTCGTACAGGCCGACGTGGCGCAGGGTGTCCGCGGTCCGCTCGCGGGCCGCGGTGGCGGGCAGGCCGGACATGCGCGCCATGTGGACGACGAACTCGGTGGCCGAGACGTCGGGCGGCAGGCAGTCGTGCTCCGGCATGTAGCCGACGCGCTCGCGGATCCGGGCGCCGGACGTCGCGACGTCGAGTCCGAGGACTTCGGCGCGGCCCTCCGTGGCCGGGGACAGACCAAGAAGGATCTTGATCATGGTGGACTTGCCGGCTCCGTTGGCACCCACCAGTCCGGTCACACCGGGCCCGATGTCCAGGGAGAGCCGGTCGAGAGCGGTCACCCGGGGGAACCGCTTGCTGAGGCTTTCGGTCACGATCACAGTCACGCCTTCGACGGTAGTGGCGTGGGCCACAGCGGTCGTCAGCCCAACGGCTCGATCCATGTCCGACTCCAGGCGTACAAGCCCGTAAGGGAGTCGCGACCAAGGTCTCGTTTTCCACAGGCCCGTGCACGCCTCTTGACGCAGCCGCCGGGCATTGTCACATTCATCGATGTCAAGTTACGGACGCGTAGCGCAGTCGGGCGCTCACACGGGACGGGCGGGTGGCCATGGCATCGGCAGGTACGGCAGTGACGCGCGAACTGACCGAGGAGCTGCGCGGGTTCAGAGAGGTCCAGCGGCTCGCGTACGAGTGCGCCGAGGCCGTCGCGGCGCAGCTCAGGCCCGGCGTCACCGAGCGCGAGGCGGCGCGGATGCAGCGGCAGTGGCTGTACGCACGGGGCGTGCGGGACTGGTTCCACCGGCCGTTCGCCTGGTTCGGGGACCGCACGGCCTTCGTCGGCTTCCGGATCCCGCTCCAGTTCTTCCCGACCAACCGGCGGCTCGAGCCCGGCATGCCGTTCATCCTCGACATGGCGCCCGTGTACAAGGGCTACACGGCGGACGTCGGCTACTCGGGCTGCCTGGGCCTCGACCCGGTCCACGACAAGCTGCTCGCCGACCTGAGGGAGCACCGGGAGCTGATCCTGCGCGAGGTGCGCGAGCGCCGCTCGCTGCGGGAGATCTACGAGGACGTGGACCGGCTCATGGTCCGCCAGGGATACGCGAACCGGCACCGGGCGTATCCCTTCGGCGTGATCGCCCACAAGATCGACCGGGTGAAGGAGCGCCGCTGGTCGCCGACCCTGTTCGGGTTCGGCACCCAGTCGCTCAAGGGACTGGCGAGCGACGCCCTGCACGGCCACCGCGAGGGCTGGTCACCGCTGTGGTCCCCGTACACGTTCTCCGACCACCCGCCCAAGCCCGGCCTGTGGGCGGTCGAGCCGCACCTCGGGTTCCGGGGGACGGGCGCGAAGTTCGAGGAGATCCTGGTCGTCACCGACTCCAGGGACCCCGAGCAGAGCGCGTTCTGGCTGGACGACGACCTGCCGCACGTGCGGCGCTGGAACGAGGAAGGGAAGGCGGCCTGATGGCGGGGAAGACGGGACTCGACGGGGCCCGGGAGCGCTGGGTCCGCACGGGCGGGATCGAGCTGTGCGTGGCCGAGCTGGGTGACGAGGGCCGCCCGACGGTGCTGCTGGTGCACGGCTATCCGGACTCCAAGGAGGTCTGGTCGGAGGTCGCGGTCCGGCTCGCCGACCGCTTCCACGTCGTGCTGTACGACGTCCGCGGCCACGGCCGGTCGACCGCGCCGGCCCCGCTGCGCGGCGGCTTCACCCTGGAGAAGCTGACCGACGACTTCCTGGCCGTCGCGGACGCGGTCAGCCCGGACCGGCCGGTCCACCTCGTCGGGCACGACTGGGGCTCGGTGCAGTCCTGGGAATTCGTGACGGTGCCCCGTACCGAGGGCAGGATCGCCTCCTTCACCTCGATGTCCGGGCCGTCGCTGGACCACTTCGGGCACTGGATCAAGACCCGCATGGCCCGGCCCACCCCGCGCCGCGTCGGCCAGCTCCTCGGCCAGGGCGCCAAGTCCTGGTACGTGTACCTGCTGCACACGCCGGTGCTGCCCGAGCTCGCCTGGCGCGGACCGCTCGGCCGAAGCTGGCCGCGGATCCTGGAGCGGTTCGAGCGGGTCCCCGCCGGCGACTACCCGACGCCCTCCCTGCCGGTCGACGCGGCGCACGGCGCCTGGCTCTACCGGGACAACGTGCGGTCCCGGCTGGCCCGGCCGCGGGCCGACGCCTTCGCCCACGCGCCCGTGCAGCTGATCACGCCCACCGGCGACGCCTTCCTGTCGGAGCGGCTCTACGACGACCTGGCCGACTGGGTGCCGGACCTGACCCGGCGCACCCTGCCCGCCAGGCACTGGGTGCCGCGCACCCGGCCGGACCGACTGGCGGCGTGGATAGGCGAGTTCGTCGAGGCGAACGAGGACCCGGCGACCAGGGCGCCGAAGCCGGCGGCGAAGAGCGGGGTCCGCCCCGAGTACGCGGAGCGGTTCGGCGGCCAGCTGGTCCTGGTGACCGGCGCGGCCAGCGGCATCGGCCGGGCCACCGCCTTCGCCTTCGCGGAGGCCGGCGCCCGGGTCGTGGCCGTGGACCGGGACGCCGAGGGCGCGGCCCGCACGGCGGAGATGTCCCGGCTCATCGGCGCGCCCGAGGCCTGGGGCGAGACCGCCGACGTCGCCGACGAGCAGGCGATGGAGAAGCTCGCCGCGAAGGTCGCGAGCGAGTACGGCGTGGTGGACGTGCTGGTCAACAACGCGGGCATCGGGCTGACCGGTGCGTTCCTGGAGACCACGACCGAGGAGTGGAAGCGGGTCCTCGACGTCAACCTGTGGGGCGTGATCCACGGCTGCCGGGTCTTCGGGGCGCAGATGGCCGGGCGCGGCCAGGGCGGCCACATCGTCAACACGGCCTCGGCGGCGGCCTTCCAGCCGTCCCGCGCGCTGCCCGCGTACAGCACGTCGAAGGCGGCGGTGCTGATGCTCAGCGAATGCCTGCGGGCCGAGCTGGCGGACCAGGGCATCGGCGTCTCGGCGATCTGCCCGGGCATCGTGAACACCAACATCACGGCCACCGCGCGGTTCGCCGGAGTGACGGACGAGGCCGAGGAGAAGCGGCGGCAGCAGAAGGTCTCGCGGCTGTACGGGCTGCGCAACTACCCGCCGGAGAAGGTCGCGGACGCGATCCTGCGCGCGGTGCTCCACGACCGGGCGGTCGTCCCGGTGACCCCGGAGGCCCGCGGCGCCCACCTGTTGTCGCGGCTCTCCCCGCGCGCGCTGCGGGCGCTGGCGCGCGTGAAGCCTCCGGCGTAGCGAGACGGCGAGGCCCCGAGGCGGGCCGGGCGGGACTGGTGGGTCGTACCATCCCTCGACGGGCGAAAGGAGCGAGCGGTGGGAACGGGATTGTCCGAGCAGTCGGCGGCGGCACAGCCGGAGTACCGGATCGAGGATCTGGCCCATCACAGCGGGGCCACCGTCCGGACGATCCGCGCCTACCAGGACCGCGGTCTGCTGCCCCGCCCGGAGCGCCGCGGCCGGTCGAACGTGTACGGGGACACCCACCTGGCCCGGCTGCGGCAGATCGCGGACCTGCTCGACCGCGGCTACACCCTGGCCTCCATCAAGGAGCTCCTGGAGGCCTGGGACGCCGGACGCGGGCTCGGCGGGGTGCTCGGTCTGGTCGCCGA
Source organism: Streptomyces sp. NPDC127114 (assembly GCF_042677525.1). NCBI lineage: Bacteria > Bacillati > Actinomycetota > Actinomycetes > Kitasatosporales > Streptomycetaceae > Streptomyces > Streptomyces sp. NPDC127114. The sequence goes on along the minus strand of NZ_JBHXTJ010000032.1, from coordinate 50,427 downwards.
GGTCGACGGCCCGTGGACGGACGAGGAGGCCGACCGGATCTCCCGCGCCGAGCTCGACGCCCGCTTCGGCGGCACTCCCGACGAGGACGCCGTGCGCGAGGCGATCGAGCTCGGCGTCCTGGAACGCATACCGGACCGGGAGACCGAGGAGTACCTCGTTCCCAGTCCCCAAGAGCTCGCGGTGGCGGCCGAGTTGCACGCGGCGGGCGTCCCGCTGTCCGCGATCACCGGTCACCTGCGGGAACTTCGCGGCCAGGTCGAGCACATCGCCGCCCGCTTCCTGGAGTTCACCGCCGAGCACGTCTTCGCCCGCTATCTGGAGCACCGGCCGCCGACGGACGCCGACGCGGCCGAGGCGGCGACCCTGGTGCGCCGGCTCCGGCCGCTCGCGCAGCAGACGGTCGACGCGGAACTGGCCCGGGCGATGCGGACGTTCGCGACCCGCCACCTCCAGTACCACCTCTCGCCCGACGCCGCCGTTCCGGGAGACCGGGAGCCGCGTTCGGTGTCCCTGCCGCCGGAGACGATTCGCGCCGTGGAACGGCTCGTTGGCCGGGAGAACGTGGCGGCTTTCGTCACGGCGGCAGCCGAACGAGAGGTACAGACGCGGACATTGGACACCCTTGCCTCAAATGCCGTGAATGCCAACCAAGTCGGTCAATAACCAAAGAAGCAAAGGGGAGTTCTCCACAGAGACGCCAACTAGCCTGTGGATAAACCCACTTGGCTGTGGAACAAACCTGTGGCTTCAATGGATTCATGAATGACGAGAAACGCACCGTGAAGGTGTCGAAGTACCTCTCGAAGCACCTCCGCCACCAGCCCGAACGCATCGGCCTGGTCCTCGACCCGCACGGCTGGACCGAGATCGACGCCCTCCTGAAGGCCGCCGCCGACCACGGCTTCCCGATCACCCGCGCCGAGCTCGACCACGTGGTCGCCGCCAACGACAAGAAGCGCTTCGCGATCGAGGGCACCCGGATCCGTGCCAGCCAGGGCCACACCGTCCCGGTCGACCTCGACCTGCCGCCGGCCGAACCGCCCGCGTACCTCTACCACGGTACGGTCGCCGCCCGGCTCCCCGCCATCCGGACCGAGGGCCTGCGCCCCATGGCCCGCCACCACGTGCACCTCTCGCCCGACCGGGAGACCGCCACCCGGGTCGGCGCCCGCCGCGGCCGCCCCGTGGTGCTGAGCGTCGACGCCGGTGCCATGCACCGGGCCGGCCATGTCTTCCACATCAGCGCCAACGGCGTCTGGCTCACCGACGCCGTACCGCCGGCGTATATCCGCTTCCCCGGCTGATCCCGGCCGAGACCAGCCGCTGCTGCGGCATGATCGTTCCCATGGGCCGACACCAGCACCCGCACCTGCCCACGACCGCATCGGCCGTGCGGGCGATCCGCGCCGTCGCCGAGGAGTTCGGCCTGGAGATGAGGGTCACCGACGACATCGGCGCCGATCAGACCTCCCGCCGCACCTCCGCCGGTGCCTTCACCGTGCTCGACCCGGACGGTTCCCTCCCCCACGAGGCCCACGTCGAACTCGGCGGCTCCCCCGCCGTCAGCGTCCGGCTCTTCCCCGAGGACGACGCGAAGATCACCGTGGAAGGGGTCGTCTTCGAGGACGTGCCCCGCGACTCCGTCCCCGCCTTCCTCCGCTCCGCGTACGGCGGCCTCGCCCACGTGAAGGGCCGCTTCTTCCCGCCCGGCTGGTGGCTGGTCGTCCCGCTCCCCGGCGACGAGTCCTACAAGGAGCTCGTCCTCGGCGACCTCCTCAGCCCCTGGCTCTCCCGTCACGTCCGCTGACCTCTCCCCGTACGCTCGGAGGCATGACCTTGCGCCTGAGCACCGTGATCCTTCCCGTCGACCGCTGGCACGAGGGCGGGCGTGCCGCGTGGCAGCGGGCCGAAGAGCTGGGCTTCCACACCGGCTACACCTACGACCACCTGACCTGGCGCTCGTTCCGCGACCACACCTGGTTCGGTGCCCTGCCGACCCTCACCGCGGCCGCCACGGCCACCGAGCGACTGCGCCTGGGCACCCTCGTCACCTCGCCGAACTTCCGGCACCCGGTGACCCTCGCCAAGGAACTGATGTCGCTCGACGACATCTCCGGCGGCCGGGTCACCCTCGGCATCGGCGCCGGCGGCAACGGCTTCGACGCCACCGCGCTGGGCCAGGAGGCCTGGACGCCCAAGGAGCGCGCCGACCGCTTCGGCGAGTTCGTGCCGCTGCTCGACCGGCTGCTCACCGAGGAGTCCGTGACCCAGCGGGGCACCTTCTACTCGGCGGACGAGTCCCGGAACATCCCCGGCTGCGTCCAGCGGCCCCGGCTGCCGTTCGCGGTCGCCGCGACCGGCCCGCGCGGACTGCGCCTCGCGGCGCGCCACGGCCAGGCCTGGGTGACGACCGGCGACCCGAAGCTGTACGAGGCGGGCACCCCGGAGCAGTCCGTCGAGGCCATCCGCGGCCAGGTCGAGAAGCTCGGCAAGGCCTGCGCGGACATCGGCCGGGACGTGGCGGAGGTGGACAAGATCCTGCTGACCGGCTTCACGCCGGAGCGGAACACCGTCCTGGGCTCGCTCGACGCCTTCGTCGACTTCGCCGGCCGCCACCAGGAGCTCGGCTTCACCGAGATCGTCGTCCACTGGCCGATCCCCGACTCCGACTTCGCCGCCGACCCGGCGGTCTTCGAGAAGATCGCCACGGAGGCGCTCGCCCAGCTCGGCTGACGAGACCCCTCCCGCGGGAGTGCTGACGTGGGGCGCACATCCGGTCACTCAGATGTGCGCTCCCCCGCACGCCCGTGCACGTTGTGCGGAAGAATGGTGCGGTGACCTCACCACACTCCGCACTCACCGAAGCCCCGGCCATCCGGCTGATCGCCACCGATCTCGACGGCACCCTGCTGCGGGACGACAAGTCCGTGTCGGAGCGCACCATCGCCGCGCTCGCCGCCGCCGAGCGGGCCGGCATCGAGGTCTTCTTCGTCACCGGCCGCCCGGCCCGCTGGATGGACGTCGTCAGCGCGCACGTCCACGGCCACGGCCTCGCCATCTGCGCCAACGGCGCCGCGGTCGTCGACCTGCACGCGGGCGGGACCTTCCTGGAGGTACGGCCCCTGGAGCGGACCGTCGCCCTCGCCGTCGTCCAGGCCCTGCGCGCCGCCGCGCCCGGCACCAGCTTCGCCGTCGAACTCACCACCGGCATCCACTACGAGCCGGAGTACCCGCCCTTCTTCCTCGACCCCGGCGCCACCGTCGCCACCGCCGAGAAGCTCCTCTTCGAGGAGACACCGGGGGCCGCGGCACCCGTCCTGAAGCTGCTCGCCCAGCACCCGGAGCTCGACCCGGACGTCTTCCTCGCCACCGCGCGCGAGGCCGCGGGCGACCTGGCCTCCTTCACCCGCTCCAGCCCGACCGCGCTCATCGAGATCAGCGGCCTCGGCGTCTCCAAGGCCTCCACCCTGGCGCACTGTTGCGCCGAGCGCGGCATCACGCCCGCCGAGGTCGCGGCCTTCGGCGACATGCCGAACGACATCGAGATGCTGAGCTGGGCGGGCCGCTCCTTCGCGATGGGCAACGCCCACCCGGACGTGATCGCCGCCGCCTCCGGCCGTACCACCGGGAACAACGAGGACGGCGTCGCCGTCGTCATCGAGCGCCTGGTCGCCGAGGCCGAAGCCAAGACCGGGACCGCGGGCGGCCGCTGACGGAGCCCCGGCCTCCGGCAGGCGGCGCACCGCTCCCGCTCCACCGGTGCTGAGTTCCGCCGGCACCGACTCGACCGGCACCGGCTCCGCCGCCACGGCTCCACCGGTACCCGCGCTCCGCCTGGCAGGCCCTACAACGGGGCCTCCCACACCACCGTCGTGCCGCCGCCGTCCTCGCCGATCCCCGGGGCGCACCAGCTCGCGCCGCCGAGCGACTCGGCGCGGCGGGCCAGGTTGCGCAGACCGCTGCGCCGGCCGCCCTCGGGGAGGCCGACGCCGTCGTCCGCGACCGAGAGCCGCACGCCCTGCGTGCCGTCCGGGAGGGTCACGGTGGCATCCACGACCACCTCGATCCGGGTGGCGCCGGCGTGCCGGAAGGCGTTCGACAGCGCCTCGCGCAGCGCGGCGATGAGGTTCTTGCCGGTGAGGTCGCCGACCGTCGCGTCGATCACGCCGACGAAGCGGTGGGCCGGCTTGAAGCCGAGCGGCACGGCCGCCATGTTGATCTCCCGCAGCACCCGGGTGCGCAGCCCCGAGGGCGCCTCGGCGGGCCCCTGCTGGAGCGCGAAGATCGCGGTGCGGATCTCCTGGATGGTCACGTCCAGCTCGTCCACCGCCTTGCCGACGCCTTCCTGCACCGCCGGGACGATCGACCTGCGCTGGGCGCTCTCCAGCATCATCCCCGTGGCGAACAGCCGTTGGATGACCAGATCGTGCAGGTCACGGGCGATCCGGTCGCGGTCCTCGTACACGGCGAGCCGCTCCCGGTCCCGCTGCGCCTCGGCCATCATCAGGGCCAGCGCCGCCTGCGAGGCGAACTGCGTGGCCAGCGTCCGCTCGGCCTCCGTGAACTGCCGCTCGCCGCGTTCCCGCGGGGTGGCGAGCGCGCCGAGCACCCGCCCGCCGCTCTGCAGCGGCAGCAGCATCGCGGGCCCGTACTGGGCGGACAGCTTGTGCACCATCCGCGGGTCGGTCGAGGCGTCCGCGATGAACACCGCCTCGCCCTCCATCAGCAGCTCCACCACCGCGCTCTCCGGCGGGATCACCACGCCGAGCGACGTGGAGGTCCGGGGCGCGGCGACCGCGACGATCTCCAGGCCGCCCTCCTCGGCCGGCAGCAGCACGATGCCCGCCGCCGCGTCGGCGAGCCGGCGGGCCTGCTCGGCGACCACCGACAGCGCGTCGTCCGCGTCTCCGCCGGAGAGCAGGGCGGTGGTCACGGCGACCGAGCCGTCGATCCACCGCTCGCGCTGCCGTGCGGCCTCGTAGAGGCGGGCGTTGCTGATGGCGATCCCGGCCTCGGTGGCGAGCACCCTGACCATGTGGACGTCGTAGTCGTTGAACTCGGCGCCGCCGTTCTTCTCGGCGAGGTAGAGGTTGCCGAAGATCTCCCCCTGGACCCGGATGGGGACGCCGAGGAAGGTCTTCATGGGCGGATGGCCGGGCGGGAAGCCGGCCGCGCGCGGGTCCCTCGACAGGTCGGCCAGCCGGATCGTCTGCGGTTCGCGGATCAGCGCCCCGAGCAGCCCGGCGTGCCCGTCCGGCCGGTGCCCGATCCGGCGGACCACCTCGTCCCCGACGCCGTACGTGACGAAGTCGGAGAGCCCGTCACCCTCCTCGTCCACGACGCCGATGGCGGCGTAGCGGGCGTCGGCGAGCTCCGCCGCGGTCTCGCAGATCCGGTCGAGCGTGGAGTGCAGTTCGAGGCCGGTGCCGACGGAGCGCATCGCCTCCAGGAGCTGTGGCACCCGTGCGGTGAGTTCGGTGGAGAGGCCGTGCAGGCTGCGCGTGGCCTGGGTCGCGGCTTCGAGCGGGTCCGGGGAGGCGAGCGGTTCCGGGGCGTCGGGCACGGCGGCGGTCATGGGCTGAGCCTAGTTAGTCCCATTTCGAGAGAAAAGTCGGGTCGTGCGGGGCCGGGCCGTCCGCGCCGGCGGGGACGAGCAGCAGATCGGACTCCCGTTCCTGCTCCAGCATGCGCCGGAGCGGCCCCTCGGCCGCCGCGAGCTCGGCGTACGGCCCGCGCTGCACGGTGCGCCCGCGGTCCAGGACCACCACCTCGTCGACGGCGTCGAGCCCCCGCAGCCGGTGCGTGATGAGGACGGTCGTACGGCCCTCCGTGACGCGCAGCAGGTCGTCCGTGAGCGCGTCGGCCGTCGCCAGGTCCAGGTACTCGGCGGGCTCGTCGAGGACGAGCACCGGGAAGTCGGCGAGCAGCGCGCGGGCCAGCGCGAGGCGCTGGCGCTGGCCGCCGGAGAGCCGCGAGCCGTGCTCGCCGACGAGCGTGTCGAGCCCCTCGGGCAAGGAGTCCACCCAGTCGAGGAGCCGGGCCCGGCGCAGCACCTCGCGCAGCTCCTCGTCGCTCGCGCCGGTCCTGGCGAGCCGCAGGTTCTCGCGGAGCGTGCTGTCGAAGAGGTGGGCGTCCTGCGCGCACAGACCGACGAAACGGCGCACGTCGTCGCCGTCGAGCTCCGGCGCGGACGTCCCGCCGATCCGGTAGGTGCCGGACTCGGCGTCCAGGAAGCGCAGCAGCACCTGCGCCAGCGTCGTCTTGCCGGAGCCCGAGGCGCCGACCACGGCGACCCGGCGCCCGGCCTCCAGCGTGAGCCCGAAGTCCACGAGCGCGGGCCGGTCCTGTCCGGCGTGCCGCGCGGAGAGCCCGGCCAGTTCGAGCGGGAACGGGTCGGCCGGGGGAGCGGCGGGCGTCGTCGGCTCGTGTACGGGGACGGGCGCGTCGAGCACGTCGAAGACCCGCTCGGCGCTGCGCCGCACCCGCTGGCGGTACTGGACGGCGAGCGGCAGTCCCGTGACGGCCTCGAAGGCGGCGAGCGGGGTGAGCACGACGACCGCGAGCGCGACCCCGTCCAGGCGCCCGTCCCGGACGCCCTGCACACCGACGAGCGCGGCGGCGGCGACCGTCAGACCGCAGACCAGGGCGGAGAGCCCGGCCCCGAGCGCGGTGGCGGCGGACTGCCGGGACGCGATGCCGGTGAGCGTACGGTCGGCCGCCTCGGCCCGTTCGACGCGGCCCTTCAGGGCCCCGGCCACGGTGAGTTCGGCGCAGCCGCGCAGCAGATCGACGACGGCTGTGGTGAGCGCGCCGCGCGCGGGCGCCAGCTGCCGCTCGGCCCGCCGGGCCAGCGCGCCGCCGGCCACCGGCACGACGACGCCGGCGACCAGCAGGCCCACGGCCAGCACGGCACCGGCCTCGGGCAGCAGCCAGGCGGTGAACCCGACCGATCCGGCGCCCACGACGAGCGCGGCGCCCGCGGGCAGCAGCCAGCGCAGCCAGTAGTCCTGGAGGGCGTCGACGTCCTGCACGAGCCGGGCCAGCAGGTCGCCGCGCCGGGTGCGGCGCAGCCCGGCCGGCGCGATCCGCTCGAGGCGCCGGTAGACGGCGACCCGCAGGTCGGCGAGCATCCGCAGCACGGCGTCGTGCGAGACCAGCCGCTCGGCGTAGCGGAAGACGGCCCGTCCGATGCCGAAGGCGCGCGTCGCGGTGACGGCGACCATCAGATAGAGGACGGGCGGCTGTTCGGAGGCCCGCGAGATGAGCCAGCCGGACACGGCCATGAGCCCGACGGCGGACCCCAGCGCGAGGCTCCCGAGCAGCAGCGCGAGCACCATCCGGCCCCGCAGTTCCCCTGCCATGGCACGCACCCGCGCGAAGACGGACCCCGCGGCGGAGCCCCGGTCCGCCGCCGTCCCTGACGCGCCCCCGGCCCCGGCCCCGCCCTCGCGGAGTTCGCCCCGTACTCCTGTGGTGTCCCCGGTACCGGCGGCCCGGGCCGGGTCCTCGGTGGGCGCGGGCGAGCCGTCCGGCAGCAGGCCGGCCACGTGCGGGCTGCCCGCGGCGACCGCCGGCTCGGCCGGCGCGGCCCCGTCCGTCCGGCTCCCGGCCGGAGCGAGGCGCACCACCCGGTCCGCGACGGCGAGCAACGCCGGGCGGTGGACGACCAGGACGACGGTGCGGCCCGCGGCGAGGCGGCGGACCGCCTCGACGACGGCGGCCTCGGTCTCGCCGTCGAGCGCGGCGGTCGGCTCGTCGAGGAGCAGCAGCGGCCGGTCCGCCAGGAACGCCCGGGCCAGGGCGAGCCGCTGCCGCTGCCCCGCCGAGAGCCCGGCGCCGTCCTCGCCCAGCAGGGTGTCCGCGCCGTCCGGCAGGTCGGCGACGAAGTCGTCCGCGCCCGCGTCCCGCAGTGCCTGGCGCACGGCCGGGTCGGAGGCGTCGGGGCGGGCCAGGCGGACGTTCTCGGCGATCGTCCCGGCGAAGAGATAAGGCCGCTGCGGCACCCAGGCGATCCGGGAGCGCCACTCGTCCAGGTCGAGCGAGGAGAGGTCCACCCCACCGACCCGGACCACGCCGCCCTCGGCGCCGCCGGCCGACGCCCTCCCCGAGCCGCCGCAGTTCTCCGGTGCCGCGAAGCCGAGCACCACGTCGAGCAGTGTGGACTTGCCGACGCCGCTGGGTCCGACCAGGGCCACGGTCTCGCCCGGCTCCACGGTGAGCGTGGCGGCGTCGAGGGAGGGTGCGGCCCGGCCCGCGTGGCGTACCGTCACCCGGTCGAGCTCAAGCCGTACGGACGCGGGCACCGGCTCCGTACCCCCGGCCGGCAGCGGGCGCTCCAGGACCTCGAAGATCTCCTCGGCGGCGGCGAGCCCCTCGGCCGCCGCGTGGTACTGCGTGCCCACCTGCCGCAGCGGAAGGTACGCCTCGGGCGCCAGGACCAGGATGACGAGACCGGTGTAGAGGTCGAGGCTGCCGTGGACCAGGCGCATGCCGATGCCGACCGCGACCAGCGCGACCGACAGGGTCGAGAGCAGCTCCAGGGCGAAGGAGGACAGGAACGCGATCCGCAGCGTCCGCATGGTCGCCCGCCGGTAGTCGGCGGTGATCGACCGGATGTTCTCGGCCTGGGCCTTGGCCCGGCCGAAGACCTTGAGGGTGGGAAGCCCGGCCACCACGTCGAGGAAGTGTCCCGAGAGCCGGGAGAGCAGCTTCCACTGGCGGTCCATCCGGGCCTGGGTGTACCAGCCGATGAGGATCATGAAGACCGGGATGAGCGGCAGCGTCACCACGATGACCGCCGCCGAGATCCAGTCCTCCGTCACGATCCTGGCGAGCACCGCCACCGGCACCACGACCGCGAGCCCCAGCTGGGGCAGATAGCGGGCGAAGTAGTCGTCCAGGGCGTCCACGCCCCGGGTCGCGAGCGCCGCCAGCGAACCGGCCCTCTGCCCGCTGAGCCAACCCGGTCCGAGATGCGCCGCCTGCTGGAGCAGCCGGCCGCGCAGCTCGGACTTGACCGCCGCGCTCGCCCGGTGGGCGGCGAGCTCGGTGAGCCAGGAGACCAGCCCCCGGCCCACCGCCACCGCGGCGAGCAGCAGCAGGGGCGTGGTGAGCCCGGAAACCGACAGATCCTTCTGGAAGGCCCCGACCACCACCTCGGCGATGAGCATCGCCTGGGCGACGATCAGTGCCGCTCCGACGAGGCCGAGGCCGACCACCGCCAGGAGGAAGAAGCGGGTGGCCCCGGCGTAGCGCAGCAGTCGTGGATCGATCGGTTTCACGTGAAACATGCTCCCCTGCTGAGGGGCGGCTAGTGGGCCGCTTCCGCGATGTGCTGGGTCCCGATCCGCTTACGGAACACCCAGTAGGTCCAGCTCTGGTAGAGCAGCACCAGCGGGGTCGCGACGGCGGCACACCACGTCATGATCTTGAGCGTGTACGGGCTCGACGAGGCGTTGGTCACCGTCAGGCTCCACTCCGGGTTCAGCGTGGAGGGCATGACGTTCGGGAAGAGCGTCAGGAAGAGCATCGCCACCGCGGCGGCGATCGTGACGCCCGAGAGCGCGAACGACCAGCCCTCGCGCCCGATCCGGATCGCACCGATCGCGCCGACCAGCGCCAGCGCGGCGACCACCATCGCGGCCAGGCTCCAGCCGTCGCCCTTGTCCGCCTGGGTCCAGACGAGGAAGACGAGCGCGAGCACCGCCGTGACGATTCCCAGGCGGAGCGCGAGCGAACGGGCCCGGACGCGGATGTCCCCGACCGTCTTGAGCGCCGCGAACACCGCACCGTGGAAGGTGAAGAGGGTCAGCGTGACCAGTCCGCCGAGGAGGGCGTACGGGTTGAGCAGGTCCCAGAGGTTGCCGACGTACTCCATCTCCTGGTCGATCTTCACACCGCGCACGATGTTGCCGAAGGCCACGCCCCAGAGGAACGCGGGGACCAGAGAGGTCCAGAAGATGGCCTGCTCCCAGTTGCGCTGCCAGTTCTCCTCGGGCCGCTTCGCGCGGTACTCGAAGGCGACACCGCGGACGATCAGGCAGACCAGGATGATCAGCAGCGGCAGGTAGAAGCCGGAGAAGAGCGTCGCGTACCACTCGGGGAAGGCGGCGAAGGTCGCGCCGCCCGCCGTGAGCAGCCACACCTCGTTGCCGTCCCAGACCGGGCCGATGGTGTTGATGAGCACCCGCTTCTCGGACCGGTCGCGGGCGAGCAGCTTGGTGAGGACGCCGACCCCGAAGTCGAATCCTTCGAGGAAGAAGTAGCCGATCCAGAGGACGGCGATGAGTACGAACCAGACGTCGTGGAGTTCCATGCCTCGATCTCCTGAGCCTCAGTACGAGAAGGCCATGGGGCGGTCGGCGTCGCGGTCCCCGCCGATCCGGGTGGGCGGGTTGAGGTCGTCCTCGGTGAGCTCGGGCGGACCGGCCTTCACGTACTTGACGAGCAGCCTGACCTCGATCACGGCGAGGACGGCGTAGAGCAGCGTGAAGACGATCATCGAGGTCAGCACCTCGGCCTGGGACACACCGGGGGAGACGGCGTCACGGGTGCGGAGCACGCCGTAGACGACCCACGGCTGCCGGCCCATCTCGGTGAAGATCCAGCCCCAGGAGTTGGCGATCAGCGGGAAGGCCATGGTCCAGAGGGCGACGATCCAGTACCACCGGCCCAGGCGGGGGCTGAGCGCCTTCCGCTTGAACAGGACCAGATGCGGCACTTCGTCCTCACCGGTCCGCAGCCCCGGCGCCAGCATGAACTTCTTGCGGGTCAGCCAGAGCCCGACGACGCCGATGGCCAGCGAGGCCATGCCGAAGCCGATCATCCAGCGGAAGCCCCAGTAGGCGACCGGGATGTTGGGCCGGTAGTCGCCGGGCCCGAACTTCTCCTGCTCCGCCTTGTTGACGTCGTTGATGCCGGGCACGTACGAGTCGAAGTCGTCGTTCGCGAGGAAGGACAGCAGGCCCGGGATCTCTATGGCGACCTTGTTGTGGCCCTTCTCGACGTCGCCGTAGGCGAAGACGGAGAAGGGGGCCGGTGCCTCGCCGTCCCACAGCGCCTCGGCCGCGGCCATCTTCATGGGCTGCTGCTTGAACATGACCTTGCCGAGCAGGTCACCGCTGATCGCGGTGCCGAGGCCGGCGATGATCAGGGTGATCAGGCCGAGCCGCAGCGAGGTCCGCATGACCGGGATGTGCTTCTTGCGGGCCAGGTGGAAGGCCGAGATGCCGACCATGAAGGCGCCGCCGACCAGGAAGGCCGCGGTCATGGTGTGGAAGAACTGGGTGAGCGCGGTGTTCTGCGTGAGGACGTGCCAGAAGTCCGTGAGCTCGGCCCGGCCCCGCTCGGCATTGATCCGGTAGCCGACCGGGTGCTGCATCCACGAGTTGGCCGCCAGGATGAAGTACGCGGACAAGATCGTGCCGACCGAGACCATCCAGATGCAGGCGAGGTGGATCTTCTTCGGCAGCTTGTCCCAGCCGAAGATCCACAGGCCGATGAAGGTCGACTCGAAGAAGAACGCGATCAGCGCCTCGAAGGCGAGGGGCGCTCCGAAGATGTCACCGACGAACCGCGAGTAGTCGGACCAGTTCATGCCGAACTGGAACTCCTGCACGATGCCGGTGACGACACCCATGGCGATGTTGATCAGGAAGAGCTTGCCCCAGAACTTGGTCGCCCTGAGGTACTTCTCCTTCTCCGTGCGCACCCACGCCGTCTGTAGACCGGCGGTGAGGGCGGCGAGGGAGATCGTCAGCGGAACGAACAGGAAGTGGTAGACGGTCGTGATACCGAACTGCCAGCGCGCCAGAGTCTCCGGCGCCAACGCTAGATCCACGTCGTCTCTCCTTACATCGCCGTGGTCACATCGGCAGTTTGCCCCTTTGCTCCCACCCATTACGGGAGGAAGGTGACACGCTTGTGAACGCGTTCACATTCACAAGCATTATTGCTCATACGGAATCCGTAGGCATAGGGGGGGGTGCCTGTACCGAAGGTCACCCCTTCCCAAGACCTTCAACATATTGTTGAATCCGGGCCATGACCCTTCGGATACGTCTTTCCTGGCCCGCCGGCCACACCACGGCCACCATCGACGAAACCCCCACGAGCAAGGCGCTCGCGGGGGTTCTCCCGATCTCCTCCACCGCCCGGACGTGGGGCGAGGAGGTCTACTTCGACACTCCGGTCTCCGTCCCCGTCGAGCCCGGCGCCCGACAGGTCGTCGCGCCGGGCACGGTCGCCTTCTGGACGGAGGGCGACGCGCTCGCCCTTCCCTACGGCCCGACGCCCATCTCGCGCGGGGACGAGCCGCGGCTCGCGAGCCCGTGCAACATCCTGGGCATGCTGGACGGCGACCCGAGGATCCTGGCCACCGTCAGGGACGGTGACCCGATCCGCGTGGAACTCGTCGACTGACGGGACCGTCGGACGACGCGCCCCGTCAGCCATCCGAGACGACCCGCCCCGCCGGCCATCCGAGACCGACCTGACGGACTACGCGTCCTTGCGGAAGCCTTCCGCCGCCTTCAGGAACAGGTCGTTCGCCTCGCACTCACCGATCGTGACGCGGACGCCCTCCCCCGCGAACGGCCGCACCACCACGCCGTGCCGCTCGCACTCCGCCGCGAAGTCCATGGTCCGCTCGCCGAGCCGCAGCCAGACGAAGTTCGCCTGGGTGTCCGGCACGGTCCAGCCCTGGGCCACGAGCCCCGCATGGACCCGCTCGCGCTCGGCCACCAGCGAGCCGACCCGCCCCAGCAGCTCGTCCTCCGCCTGCAGCGAGGCCACCGCCGCGTCCTGCGCGAGCTGGCTCACGCCGAACGGCACCGCCGTCTTGCGCAGCGCGGCCGCCACCGGCTCGTGGGCCACCGCGAAGCCCACCCGCAGGCCGGCGAGGCCGTACGCCTTCGAGAAGGTCCGCAGCACCGCCACGTTCGGCCGGTCGCGGTAGAGCTCGATGCCGTCCGGGATATCGGTGTCGCGGACGAACTCCCGGTAGGCCTCGTCGATCACCACCAGGACGTCGGAGGGCACCCGGTCCAGGAAGCGCTCCAGCTCCGCGCGGCGCACGGCCGTGCCCGTCGGGTTGTTCGGGTTGCAGACGAAGATCAGCCGGGTCCGGTCGGTGATCGCCGCCGCCATCGCGTCGAGGTCGTGCACCTCGCCGTCGGTCAGCGGCACCTGCACCGAGGTGGCCCCGCTGATCTGCGTGATGATCGGGTACGCCTCGAAGGAGCGCCAGGCGTAGATCACCTCGTCGCCCGGGCCGGAAGTGGCCTGGAGCAGGGACTGCGCCACGCCGACCGAGCCGGTGCCGGTGGCCAGGTGGGAGACGGGCACGCCGAAGCGGTCGGCGAGCTCCTCCATCAGGCCCGTGCAGGCCATGTCCGGGTAGCGGTTGAAGTTCGCGCCGGCGGCCAGCACGCGCTCCATCACGCCCGGCAGCGGCGGATAGGGGTTCTCGTTGGAGGACAGCTTGAAGGCGACCGGTCCGCCCGCGGCGGCCGGCTTGCCCGGCTTGTAGGTGGGGACGCCGTCCAGCACGGCGCGCAGCCTGGGGCCCGACGCGCTCGTGCCGCTGGTCCCGCTGGTCTCGCTCACTCTGTGTCCTCCTCGACCTTCCGTACCACCAATACTCCTCACCTTATGAGGATTCGGCCCGCCTGCGAATGGGCTGTGGACAAATGGGCCGCGAACGGCACCCGACACAGGGGGAGCGCGCCCTGGGGTGGCGCGCGCCGGTGGCGAGCGCCGTGGCGCGCATCGCCCGTAGAGGTGAGTTGAGACCTCTTCGAGACCTCCCACCCTCACCAGGCGCACGGGCAACGAGGACCACAGGCCCCATGCCTCCGACCTGAACTTCCTTTGTTTCCAAGGCATTTCTTGAATCTCGATCATGCAGAAACGTGCCTGTCAATGTCTGCATATGCGACCGGCCCAACCCGCCCCCATCGCCCTACTATCGGCTCGCCATGACAGCAGCAGGGAAGCACCAGGTGAGCCGGGCACAGACCCGGGGAAGCCGGCAGGGCCGAGCGGGCATCCGGGACGTGGCCGCCGCCGCCGGAGTCTCCATCACGACTGTCTCCGACGCGCTCAACGGCAAGGGCCGGCTCCCGGACGCCACCCGCCGTCACGTCCGCGAGGTCGCAGACAGACTGGGCTACCGCCCGTCCGCGGCAGCCCGCACCCTCCGTACCGGCAAGTCGGGACTCATCGGCCTGACCGTGACGACGTACGGGGATGAACCTTTCACCTTCACCGAATTCGCGTACTTCGCGGAGATGGCGAGGGCCGCGACGTCCGCCGCGCTCGCCCGCGGCTACGCCCTCGTCATCCTGCCCGCCACCTCACGACACGACGTCTGGTCCAACGTCGCCCTCGACGGAACCGTCGTCATCGATCCCTCCGACCACGACCCGGTCGTCACCGAGCTGGTCCGGCAGGGGCTGCCCGTCGTCTCCGACGGCCGCCCCGCCGGCACCCTCCCGGTCACCGCCTGGGTCGACAACGACCACGAGGCAGCCGTCCTCGACCTGCTCGACCACCTCGCCGCCGCCGGCGCCCGCCGGATCGGCCTGCTCACCGGAACCACCACCGACACGTACACCCGGCTCTCCACCACCGCGTACCTCAACTGGTGCGAACGGGTCGGCCAGGACCCCGTCTACGAGGCCTACCCCGCGCACGACCCCTGTGCGGGCGCCGTCGCCGCCGACCGCCTGCTCGCCCGACCCGACCGGCCCGACGCCGTGTACGGGCTCTTCGACCCCAACGGCACCGACCTGCTCGCGGCGGCCCGCCGCTACGGGCTGCGGGTGCCCGACGACCTGCTGCTCGTCTGCTGCAGCGAGTCGACCGTCTACGCCAACACCGAACCGCCCATCACGACGCTCTCGCTCAAGCCACGCCGGATCGGCACCGCCGTCGTCCAGCTCCTCATCGACGCCATCGAGGGAATCGAGACGGACGGCCCGGTCGAGCAGGTGATACCGACCGAGCTGATCGTCCGCACCTCCTCCCAGCGACGCTCGCCGCGGACGACGGTGAGCCCGCCACGCTCTCCCTCGAAGGACTGAACCCCGGAAGAGGGACCGCGCAGGACGACCACAAGGGGGGCGAGAGGTGCGGGGCGGGGGCCGCACCTCTGGGAACGGGCAGGGCCAAACCTCTGGGCGGCCCTGCCCGTTCCCTGGCCTGGACCTTCTCAATTCGGGCGAAACAACCGGTGAACCCGGAGTGGACCCGGATTCACCACCCCTGGTGCGTCACACAGGAGGACCCTCATTCCTATGATGGGCGGACGACACCGCGGACCACCACGACCAGGCCGGTCCGCGATGTGCAGGGCATCGCGACGGTGGTGGAGGGGTCGATGACACAGGGGGCCGGGCAGGAACCCGTGGTGCGCACGGCGACGTTGCGTGACTTCCGTGTACCTCCGTACGCCCGGGTGCCCGTCCAGGGGCACGCGGCCGAGCCGTTCCCGGCCGACGCACCCACGCCTCCCGCCGCGCCCGCGCCCGCGGCCGCTCCGGCCTCCGGCCCGGCGGTCGCTCCCGCTGCTCCCGCGGCCGCTCCCGCCGACGCGACGCTCCACCTGGGCTCGCTCGCCTCGGGCCACCCCGGAAACGCGTTCCCCGAGGACGAGCCGCCCGAGGGGTACACGCCGACCGAACGCGACCTGCCGATCATCAACCGGGGCGACACCGTCCAGGTCCACGTCACGCCCGTGCCCCAGCCGGCCCCGGCCTCCGCGCCGGGCGACGGCCCCGGCCCGCTCTACGTCGTCGGCGACGTGCACGGCTACCTCGACGAGCTCCTGGAGGCGCTCCGCGCCCAGGGCCTCATCGACGAGAACGGCGGCTGGGCCGCCGGCAACGCCCGCCTGTGGTTCCTCGGCGACTTCACCGACCGCGGGCCCGACGGCATCGGCGTGATCGACCTCGTGATGCGCCTGTCCGCCGAGGCCGCCGCCGCCGGCGGCTACTGCAAGGCCCTCATGGGCAACCACGAACTGCTCCTGATCGGTGCCAAGCGGTTCGGCGACACACCGGTCAGCTCCGGCGCCGGCACCGCCACCTTCCAGGCCGCCTGGCTGCTCAACGGCGGCCAGAAGCAGGACATGGACCGCCTCCAGGACGTCCACCTCCAGTGGATGTCCCGGCTCGACGCCGTCGTCGAGCAGGACGGCCACCTGCTCCTGCACTCGGACACCACGGCGTATCTGGAGTACGGCGACACCATCGAGGACGTCAACGACAAGGTCCACGAGATCCTCAACCGGAACGACGCGGACGAGGTCTGGGACCTGTTCCGGAAGTTCACCAAGCGCTTCGCGTTCCGCGACGAGGCCGCCGGCCCGCAGGCGGTGCGGGAGCTGCTCGGCACCTACGGCGGCAGCCGGATCGTCCACGGCCACAGCCCCATCCCGTACCTTCTCGGCCAGGTCGGCACGGAGGACGGCGAGGAGGGCGAGCGCCCGGTCGTCGACGGCCCGCACGTGTACGCGGACGGTCTCGCCATCGCGATGGACGGCGGAGTGACCATGGCCGGAAAGCTGCTGGTCGTCCAACTCCCGCTGCCCGCCTGACGCATAACCCTCCGCATCCGGGGAAGGCGATTTCCGGGAACACCCTGTCACCGCGTGCCGTAACCGCCCTACCATCGGCTCATCCGTAGCAGGCTCTCCTCCGTTTCCGCCTGATCCGCCGTCGAGCACGGCCGGTTCCGGCCCCTACGGAGCATCGGGGGATGCACATGAACGTGGCTCCGCACCTGCTGACCGAGGACCGCGCCGAGTACGAGCGGGTCGTCGACGAGGCACTGCGCAACGCGCACGACCACCCGGATCTCGCCGAGGCCGGGACCCGGCTCAGCCCCGCCCAGCTGCGCGCGATGGCCCTGAACGCGACCGCGCTCATCACCACGGCGGCCGCGACCGAGTACGACCACTTCGTGAAGATCCGCGAGCAGGTCCGCGGTGCGGCACGGGGCACGGGCGGCGCAAGCGGAAGCGGTACGGGAAGCGGCACCCGAAGCGGTACGGGCGAGGTGCCGGCCGACACGGACGGCGCGGGCGTCGTCGCCGTCGTGACCGTCCTCGCACCGCTCCTCGCGGGCACCGCCGCGGTCGTCGTCCTCCTCGTCGGCGCCGTCCTGAAGATGCTCGACCCGCCCCCGGCCTTCGCCGACACCCTGCTCACCGCGGGCCTGTTCTTCGGCGCCGTCGCCGCGGCCGGCCTGCTCTGGGCGGCGGCCGGACTCCTCGTCACCGCTCTTCGCAACGGCGCCACGCAGGTCCCGGCCGGAACTCCCGACGACGAGCTGTCACGCGCCAGGGACGCCTGGCGCCAGGCGCTCCTGGAGCGCGGCGTACTGCCCTTCCTGCGCGAGGCGCTGGCCGCCACGCCCGCCGAGGCCGCCACGGCTCCGGCGCTCCCCCGGCAGTCCCCGCCGCCGGCCGGCCGCATACCCAAGGTCGGCTACAGCGGCCCGGACTTCACCAGCCCGGCCGAGGGCACCCCCTCACCCCGCCCGACCTACTCGAGCCCGGACTTCACCAGCCCGGACTTCGGCCCGCCGGATCACCGGCCGGAGTGAGGCACCGGCCCGCGACTCCCCCGAGTCTCGCGGGCCGGCACGTACGGGACGGGCCCCGGCTACTCCGCCATCGGCAGGTAGACCCGGTTCCCGGCGGCGGCGAACTCGGCCGACTTCGCGGCCATGCCCGCCTCGATCTCGTCCGCCTTCAGGTCACCGCCGTGCTCACGGCGGATGTCCTGGGAGATCTTCATCGAGCAGAACTTCGGGCCGCACATCGAGCAGAAGTGCGCCGTCTTCGCGGGCTCCGCCGGAAGCGTCTCGTCGTGGAACTCACGAGCCGTGTCCGGGTCCATGGCCAGGTTGAACTGGTCCTCCCAGCGGAACTCGAAGCGCGCGTCGGACAGCGCGTCGTCCCACTCCTGCGCGCCCGGGTGCCCCTTGGCCAGGTCCGCCGCGTGCGCCGCGATCTTGTAGGTGATGACGCCGGTCTTCACGTCGTCCTTGTTCGGCAGACCGAGGTGCTCCTTGGGCGTGACGTAGCAGAGCATCGCCGTCCCCCACCAGGCGATCATCGCCGCACCGATGCCCGACGTGATGTGGTCGTACGCGGGAGCGACGTCCGTGGTCAGCGGGCCGAGCGTGTAGAACGGCGCCTCCTCGCAGATCTCCTGCTGGAGGTCGATGTTCTCCTTGATCTTGTGCATCGGGACGTGGCCCGGGCCCTCGATCATCGTCTGCACGTTGTGGCGCTTGGCGATCGTGTTGAGCTCGCCCAGGGTCTTCAGCTCGGCGAACTGCGCCGCGTCGTTGGCGTCCGCGATCGAGCCGGGCCGCAGGCCGTCGCCGAGCGAGTACGTGACGTCGTACGCCGCGAGGATCTCGCAGAGCTCCTCGAAGTTCGTGTAGAGAAAGTTCTCCTTGTGGTGCGCGAGGCACCAGGCGGCCATGATCGAGCCGCCGCGCGAGACGATGCCGGTCTTGCGGCGGGCGGTCAGCGGCACGTACGGCAGCAGCACGCCGGCGTGCACCGTCATGTAGTCGACGCCCTGCTCGGCCTGCTCGATGACCGTGTCCTTGTAGATCTCCCAGGTCAGCTCCTCGGCCTTGCCGTCGACCTTCTCCAGGGCCTGGTAGAGCGGCACGGTGCCGATCGGCACGGGGGAGTTGCGCAGCACCCACTCGCGGGTGGTGTGGATGTTGCGGCCGGTGGAGAGGTCCATGACCGTGTCGGCGCCCCACTTGGTCGCCCACGTCATCTTCTCCACCTCCTCCTCGATGGAGGAGGTGACCGCCGAGTTGCCGATGTTGGCGTTGACCTTCACCAGGAACCGCTTGCCGATGATCATCGGCTCGATCTCCGGGTGGTTGACGTTGGCCGGCAGGACCGCGCGGCCCGCCGCGATCTCCTCCCGTACGACCTCGGGCGAGACGTTCTCGCGGATCGCGACGTACTCCATCTCCGGGGTGATCTCGCCCCGGCGGGCGTACGCGAGCTGCGTCACCGCCTGGCCGTCGCGGCCCCGGCGGGGCAGCCGCGGGCGGCCGGGGAAGACGGCGTCGAGGTTCCTCAGCCCGCCGCCGCGCGGCGAGGTGTGCTTGATGCCGTCGTCCTCGGGCCGGACCGGACGGCCCGGGTACTCCTCCGTGTCACCGCGCGCGATGATCCAGTTCTCGCGCAGCGGCGGCAGTCCGCGCCGCACGTCGGTGTCGATGGTCGGGTCGGTGTACGGACCGGACGTGTCGTACAGCGTCACGTCCTTGCCGTTGGTGAGGTGCACCTGGCGGACGGGCACCCGGATGTCGGGGCGGGAACCCTCGACGTAGCCCTTGTGCCAGCCCGGCGTGCGCTCCTGCGGGCCGCTCTGGTCCTGGTCGGAGGCAGGCGTGCGTGCATCCTGAATGGTCATGAGACCGAATCTCCCTACGCCGGCATTACCCGGTAACAGGTTCGGCGGTCGGCGCAGCCTCCTCCCGTACGTACATCGGTACGCGCGTACGGTGATCAGCGCCCTCTCAGCCCGGTGCTCCGAGCTCCCGCGTGTGCAAAGGTGTCACCACGCTAGCGTCATCCCTGGCGTGCTGAACAGTGGGGGCCTCCACGTTCTTGCGATGATCGGTCGGTGACGTCAACGCAGCAGCCCCACGAACCCCACGGCGACGGGCACGGCCACGGGCACGGCCATGCGCACGGCCACGGCCCCGCCGCACCCGTCTCCCGGCACCTGCGGAAGGTCATCGCCGCGGTGCTCATCCCCTTCGCCACCGCCGTCGTCGTCGGCCTCGTGGTGCTGTGGCCGGGCGGCGCTCCCGGGCACGAGCGCACGGGCGTCGGCTTCGACCGGCAGACCGAGCAGGGCAAGGTCGTCTCCGTCGAGCGGGTCGACTGCAAGGACGTGAACGCCGCCCAGGTCCCGCCGACCGGCGACACCACCACCCCGCAGGGGCGCGAGGCGGTCAACGCCCAGCAGGGGCAGTGCGAGAAGGCGACCGTCGAGGTCACCACCGGTCAGGACAAGGGCCGTAGGTTCACCGAGATCGTCCAGCCGGACGCGCCGCGGCAACTCCACGAGGGGCAGGGCGTGGTGGTGGCGTACGCCCCCGACGCGCCGCGGGACCTCCAGTACTCCGTCACCGACGTGAACCGGAAGCTGCCGATCATCGTGCTCGCCGGCATCTTCGCGCTCGCCGTCGTGGTCGTCGGCCGGATGCGCGGCGTGATGGCGCTGATCGCGCTGGCGGCGAGCTTCGTGGTGCTGACCCTGTTCATCCTGCCGGCGATCATTCAGGGATCGAATCCGCTCCTGGTCGCCATCGTCGGATCGAGCGCGATCATGCTGATCGCGCTCTACCTGTGCCACGGCCTGTCGGCCCGCACCTCGGTCGCGGTGCTGGGCACGCTGGTCTCGCTGCTGCTGATCGGTCTGCTCGGCTCGCTCTTCATCGACTGGGCCTCGCTCAGCGGCAACACGGACGACAACACCGGCCTCATCCACGGCCTGTACCCGGACATCGACATGTCCGGTCTGCTGCTCGCCGGAATCATCATCGGCTCGCTGGGCGTGCTCGACGACGTGACGGTGACGCAGACCTCGGCGGTCTGGGAACTCCACCAGGCCGACCCGACGATGGGCCCCCGACGGCTCTACCGGTCCGCGATCCGGATCGGCCGCGACCACATCGCCTCGGTGGTGAACACCCTGGTCCTGGCCTACGCGGGCGCGTCGCTGCCGCTGTTGCTGCTGTTCTCGATCGCGCAGAGCAGCGTCGGGACGGTCGCCAACAGCGAGCTGGTGGCCGAGGAGATCGTCCGGACGCTGGTCGGCTCGATCGGTCTGGTCGCCTCGGTGCCGATCACCACCGGCCTTGCGGCACTGGTGGTTTCGGCGGACCGGCCCGGCCCGGGAACCGGCGGACAGCGCCCGGCACGGACCGGCGGCGGCGGACGGCGGCGCCGGGCCAAGTAGGCCCGGCGGTCAGCCCTCGCGGGTCAACCGGCGTTCTCCTCCGCCAGGATGCGGCCGAGGGCAGCCTCCAGGCTGTCCTCGAAGTCGCCCCATGTCTCTTCCTGCCCGAGCGGGACGAGCTTGTCCGTACGGTCGAGGAAGGCGACGAGCGGCGGTGCGCTCGCGCGGAACAGGGCGCGGTCGCCGCCCACCTGAAGACGGATCATCACGTCGGAGAGCCCCTCGGGGTCGGTCGGCGCGATGTGCACGTCGCCGTCCCCGCTGGGGCGGTTGATCCCGTCGAGCAGCAACTCGCGCCCGAAGGCCCAGGTCACGGGCGCGTCTCCGGGGAGGTGGAACGTCATCCGCACCGCATAGGGGTCGCGGGTCTCGTATCGCAGTTCCACCGGGATCCGGAAGGAGAGCTCCTCGGAGACGAGGAAGCTCATCAGGACCTCGGCCTGAACCGTCTCTCGCATCATGTACCCCGCAGTAGATGGAGCAGTTGTGTAAACACGCTGCTGAAAGCTGTGGTCGAAACGGCCAGGAATGATCCCCCATGGCCCTCTTGACGCAATCGTGCTGTACGCGCTAGCAGATCACAAGGAGTGATTTTTCAGATACTGATAGAGAACGCGAGCGAACTGAAGAGCCGTCCGATCTCATTCTGTAGCCGACCGATAGCAGGTAGCAATCGTTCTTCCTGGTGAAGAGGGAGGGAAATCGCCATCGCGGCCGCCGTGGACCCCGCGGTGATGGGAATGGCCGCACAGACCGTGCCGAGCGCATATTCCTGACGCTCCACCAGGGGTTCCATTCGCCCCATACCGCCCAAACGGTTCAAAAGGGACCGTCGATTACGCACCGTATACGGCGTGATGGCTTCCACCGGGTGGCGGTCGAGGTGGTCTTGACGAGCCTTCAGATCCAGTTGACTCAGCAGGCACTGCCCGATGGCGTGCGCGTGACCGGTCTCCCGGAAGTCGGCCCACTCCTCGACGGCGGGGGCCGCGGGGGTGTCGGCGACGGCGACGAGCTCGATCTCGCCCTCGCGGTAGATGGCGAAGTAGACGGGGACTCCGATGGAGTCCCGCCAGTGGGCGAGAGAGTCTTCGATCTTGGTGCGACGATTCTGCAGAACTCCGCCGCCGACCAGTCGGCCGGCGGCGTCACCGAAGACGAACACACCCTTCTCGCGGCGCAGATAGCCCTCGTGCGTCAGGGTGCGGAGCAGGTGGTACGCGGTGGGAAGCGGAAGTCCGGCCTCGCGCGCGAGCTGCTTGGCGGGAGCACCGTCCTCGTGGGAGCCCACGGCCTCCAGGAGTCTCAGCGCCCGCTGCACGGAACCGATCAGAGTAGGAGCAGCGGGCTGCGAAGCAGTGGCCAAAGGTCACCCCCAGGCGTGTCGACGAGTGCGTCGCACCCGCCCGCGGGGGCCGCCCCCGCGCGCCCGCCGCGGCCTGGGACCGGCGGGTCCGGTGGCGGACCCGTCCGGGGGCAGACACGATCACGCGTCGTTGCGGAGGTCTACGCCTGTGGTTCCCGGGGCGGCAGAGATTTCCACTCTAATGGCAGGTCCTAGGGCCAACCGGGTTTCGACCTGCGCGTTCCCTCGGCCGGGCTAATCGCCCGAGGGCACCGCATACCGCCGGGTAACTTGTGCTACCAGTCCTCGCGCCGGGAGGCCGACGAGGACGTGAACTTCCTGACGACGTAGATCAGACCGGCCACCAGCGCCACGAACACCAGCAGCTTGAACAGCAGGCCGACCACGAAGGTCAGGACGCTGGTGATCAGACCGCCGAAGACGACCAGAGCGATGACGGGTATGGCGATCCACTTCACCCACCACGGCATCCCCGCGAGAATCTCCTTCACCGCCATTGCGCTTACCTCATCTCCGAACGGTTCGCCGTCGCGCTCTGCGCCGGACACCTTCGATGCTAGGGGCGCAGCCGGGGCACGCGGGGCCCTCCGGGCCCCTGCTCTTCCCTGATCCGACCCCTAAGGGGTCAGGGCTCCGAACCCCTCGCCGGAGTCAGGCCTCCGGCGGCGAGAAGACCACCATGACCCGCAGGTCCTCGGTGATGCGGTGGAACTTGTGCGGGACGCCGGCCGGCACGTACACCACACTGCCCCGCGCCACCTGCGTCGTCTCCGTCCCGACCGTGATGTCGGCCCGGCCGCTCACCACGAAGTACACCTCGTCCTGCCCGTGCGGCTGCTGCGGGTCGAGCTGCCCCGCGTCGAGTGCGTACAGACCCACCGACATGTTGCGCTCGCGCAGGAACTGGAGGTAGGCGCCGTCGTTCGCGGCGCGCTCCGCCTCCAGCTCGTCCAGTCGGAATGCCTTCATCGTTGTACGCCCCTGCCTTGGCCGGATCATGTCTGCCACGATCAGACACATGAAGAATTTCGTCGTCAAGACGCTCGCGAACGCGGGTGCTCTCGCCGTGGCCATCTGGCTGCTGCAGGACATCACGCTGACCGGTGACAGCACTGCCAAGAAGGCCTGGACCCTGATCCTGGTCGCCCTGGTTTTCGGCCTGGTGAACTGGCTGGTGAAGCCGGTCGTCAAGCTCCTCACGTTTCCGCTCTTCATCCTGACCCTCGGTCTGATCACCCTGGTCGTCAACGCGCTCATGCTGCTCCTGACGTCCTGGCTGGCCGACCAGCTCGACCTCAGCTTCCACGTCGAGGGCTTCTGGACCGCCGTGCTCGGCGGCCTGATCATCTCCGTCGTCTCGTGGGCGCTGAACGTCGTCCTGCCCGACAACGACTGAGGACCGGCCATGACCTACCGCGTCTGTTTCGTCTGCACGGGCAACATCTGCCGCTCCCCTATGGCCGAACACGTCTTCCGCGCCCGTGTGACGGAGGCCGGCCTTACGGGCGTGGTGGAGGTGGACAGCGCCGGTACCGGAGGCTGGCACGAGGGGGACGGCGCCGATCCGCGCACGGTCGCCGTCCTCGACGACAACGGCTACGAGTCCGGGCACACCGCCCGGCAGTTCCGCGCCTCCTGGTTCCCCGCGCTCGACCTGGTGATCGCCCTCGACCAGGGCCACGCGCGGGAGCTGCGGCGGCTCGCCCCCACGCCCGAGGACGCCGCCAAGATCCGGCTGCTGCGCTCGTACGACCCCGCGGCGGGCTCCGACCTCGACGTCCCGGACCCCTATTACGGTGGCCGTGACCACTTCGAGGAGTGCCTGGAGATGGTGGAGACGGCGAGCGAGGGCCTGCTCGCGGCGGTACGCGACGCGGTCGCCGTCGCGGTCACGGACCCGGTGGAGGAGCGGACGGCATGAGCGGGACGGACGGCGTGGGCGCGGCGGACGGCATGAGCGGTCGGCCCGGCGCCGGCGCGCTCGGCGAGGGCACGCGGGCGGTAAGGGCCGGGCTGCCCGAGCCCGTGAAGTACGAGCCGACCCTGCCCGGCCCGGTCTTCGCGGCCCACTTCCACCTCCCCGGGGAGCCGACCGGTCCGTACACCTACGGCCGCGACGAGAACCCGACCTGGACCCATCTGGAACGGGCCATCGGCGCGCTGGAGGCACCGGGGGAGAGCGGCGTCGAGACGCTGGTCTTCGCCTCCGGCATGGCCGCCATCTCCGCCGTCCTCCTCTCCCAGCTCAGGTCCGGCGACGCCGTCGTCCTCCCCTCCGACGGCTACCAGGCCCTGCCCCTGCTGCACGAGCAGCTGCGGGCGTACGGGATCGAGGTCCGCACCGCGCCGACCGGCGGCGACGCCCAGCTGTCCGTCCTCGCCGGGGCGAAGCTGCTGTGGCTGGAGACCCCGTCCAACCCCGGGCTCGACGTGTGCGACGTGCGCCGCATGGTGGCCGCGGCCCACGAGGCCGGGGCACTCGTCGCCGTCGACAACACCCTGGCCACTCCGCTCGGCCAGCGGCCGCTGGAGCTGGGCGCCGACTTCTCCGTGGCCAGCGACACCAAGGGCATGACCGGGCACGGCGACATCCTGCTCGGGCATGTCAGCTGCCGCGATCCCGAACGGGCCGCCGAGGTGCGGCGCTGGCGCAAGATCGTCGGCGCCATCCCCGGCCCCATGGAGGCCTGGCTCGCCCATCGGTCCCTGGCCACCCTCCAGTTGCGGCTCGACCGCCAGTGCGCCACCGCGCTCGCCCTCGCCGAGGCGCTCACCGACCGCGGCGACGTGACCGGACTGCGCTACCCGGGCCTTCCCGGCGACCCTTCGCACGAGGTCGCCGCGCGGCAGATGCGGCGCTTCGGCTCCGTGGTCTCCTTCGTGCTGCCGGACCGGGAGCGGGCCGACCGGTTCCTGGACGCGCTGCACCTGGTCGACGACGCGACCAGCTTCGGCGGCGTGCGCTCCACGGCCGAGCGGCGCGGACGCTGGGGCGGGGACGCGGTGCCCGAGGGCTTCGTCCGTTTCTCGGTGGGCGCGGAGGACCCGGAGGATCTGGTCGCGGACGTGCTGCAGGCGCTCGACAAGGCCGCCAAGGACGCCGGCTAGGCCGTTTCCTTCGGATCAGGGCCCGGACAGGCCGCGGCGGCAGGCGCGGTGGCAGGGGCGCTCCGAACCTCCCCCCTCATGGCTCGGAGCGCCCCCGTCCCCCTGCGGTTTTCCTCGGCGGACGACCGCCTGAACAAGGCTAGTTGACTCTGCGTCAGTGTCCAATCACGGTAGCGACAGCGGCCTATCGACTTATTTATAGTTGGACGGTCCTGAGGCGCCGTCCGCGGACTGCCTGAGTCGAACGGCCCGCCCGAGGGGCCGGGAGGGGCGGACATGGATCTGACGCTGCTGCGCACGTTCGTCACGGTGCACCGGGCCGGGTCCTTCACCCGCGCCGCCGCGCTCCTCGGTCTCTCCCAGCCGGCGGTCACCAGCCAGATCCGCACCCTGGAACGCCAACTCGGCCGTCCGCTCTTCCTCAGACAGGCCCGTGGGGTCACTCCCACCACCGTCGGCGACGAGCTCGCCCATCGTGCCGCCCCGCATCTGGACGCCCTCGTCGAGATCGCCGGGACCGGTCCGGACGAGCGGGACGGCCTGCGCACCCTGCACGTCGCGGGGCCGCCCGAGTTCACCTCGGCCCGGCTGCTGCCCGCCCTGACCCCGCTGATCGCCCAGGGCCTCTCCGTCCGCACGTCCCTGCTGGGCAACGCGGAGGAGACCCTGGACGGGCTCGCCGCCGGCCACCACGACCTGGCCGTCGCCACCGCCCGGCCGCGCGGCGGCCTCTTCACCGCCACCCCGCTGTGCGACGAGGAGCACGTCCTCGTCGCGGCCCCGCGCTGGGCCGCCCGGCTCTCGCCGGACGTGCTCCGCGAGTGCGCCGTCGTCCTGGAGCAGCTTCCGGTGGTCGAGGTGCACGAGTCACTGCCCTTCGTCGCCCGCTACTGGGCAGCCGTCTTCGAGTCCAAGCCGGCCGCCACCGCGACCGTGATCGCCCCCGACCTGCGGGCGGTGAAGGAGTCCGCCGCCTCCGGCGCGGGCCTCGCCGTGCTGCCGCGCTACCTGTGCGAGGAGGATCTGGAGCGCGGACGGCTCGTGGCCCTGCTCGATCCTCCGGTGCCGCCGCTGCGCACCTACTTCCTCGTCGTCCGCACGGGCACGCTCGCCCTGCCGCACATCGCACGCGCCCACGAGTGGCTGCTGCGCGCCGCGGGGGACTGGTGAGTCCCCGGGACACCGCGTGCGGGAGGACAGAGAGTGTTTCAGGACAGCGGGGGCGGGCCATTTTCTTCCCATGACCGAACGACCAGTGGTCAAGCGCACCGCACGCGCCATCCTGCTCGACGGGGACGACCTGATCCTCATCAAGCGCACCAAGCCGGGCATGGACCCGTACTGGGTGACTCCGGGCGGCGGTGTCGAGCCCTCCGACTCGACCGTCGTCGAGGCCCTGCACCGGGAGGTCGACGAGGAGCTCGGCGCCAAGATCACCGATGTGGTCCCCTGCTTCGTCGACACCGTCGAGCACATCGTGGACGGCGGCGTCTCCGGGGTGAAGGTCCAGCACTTCTTCGTCTGCCGTCTGGAGTCCATGGACCCCTCGCGGCGGCACGGTCCGGAGGTCGACGAGGGTGTCGGCGAGTACGAGATCGTCCGGGTGCCCTTCAGCCGGGTCGGCATCGCCGCCGTCCATCTCGTCCCGCTGTCGCTGCGCCACTACCTGGACGGCAACATCGAGGGCGTCCGCGCCATGCACGCCCCCGACCTCGGCTAGGACCGGCTCTACGAGGCCTGGGGGACCAGTTCGCCGAGGTAGTCGTGGCGGATCCGGTCGGTGGGGATGCCGGCGCCCTTCAGCGCGTCGACGCCGCTGCGGATCATGCCGAGCGGCCCCGACAGATAGGCGTCGTACTCGGCCCAGGGGCCGTACTGGCGCACGGCGTCCGGCAGCCGCCCCTCCTTCTCGGTGACCGGGCGGACGGCGAGCCACGGGAAGGTCTGCTGGAGCCGCATCATCGTGTCGATGTCGTAGAGGTCATGACCACTGCGGGCGCCGTAGAACACCTCGACCGGCCGCCGGTCCCCGTGCTCGGCGACGTCCTCGACCAGCGCCTTGATCGGCGCGATCCCGGTTCCGCCGCCGAGGCAGAGCAGCCCGTTGTCGGTGGAGTGGTCGACCGTCATCGAACCGGCGGGCGGGCCGAGCCGCAGCACGTCCCCCGGGCGGGCCCGGTGGACCAGCGCGTTGGACACCCAGCCCGCGGGCACCGCCTTGACGTGCAGGGAGAGCAGCCCGTCGGGCCGGGGTGCCGAGGCGAAGGAGTAGTGCCGCCATATCCGCGGCCACCACGGCGTCTCGAGCGTCGTGTACTGCCCGGCGAGGAACGGGTACGGCTGGTCGGGGCGGAGCGTGATCACGGCGACGTCGGGTGTCCGCAGGTCGTGGCTGACGACCTCGGCCTGCCACCAGGCGGGCGCGTGCTGCTCGTTCTCGGCCGCGGCGTCGATCATGATCTGCGAGACCGTCGTGTACGTACGGACCCAGGCCGCCTCCGTGTCCGCGTCCCACACGCTGCTCGCGTACCGCTCCAGGGCACCGATCAGTGCCTCGCCGACGGCCGGGTAGTGCTCGGCCCGGGTGCCGTACTTCCGGTGCCCGCGCCCCAGGTTGCGGAGGTAGTCGGTGAGGACGGGCGTGTTGTCCAGGTGCTCGGCCGCCGTGAGCAGAGCCTTCAGGAGCCGGTCCCGCTGGGTGTCCATGGCGGCGGGGAACATCGCGCGCAGGTCGGGATGGCGCGTGAAGAGCAGGGCGTAGAAGTACGAGGTCACCCGGTCGGCGACGGAGGCGATCTCCACCAGGGTGCGGCGGATCAGGATCGCGTCGGGCGAGGGCGCGTCCGTCGTGGCCGCCGGCTCGGAAGCGGATTCGTCCATCGGTATTCGGGGCGGCGCGTCCGTGGCCGCAGCCGGAGCATCCGTCATGTCGTTGCCTCCCCGCAGTCGGCCTCCGTGTTCGCAGGATGACAGTCCGTGGAGGATCCTGGGCGGAAAGCGGGATTCCCGGTGATTCGCCCCGCCCGGACGGCTAGGCTGCGCTCTTTCGGACCAATGCGTACGCCTCGCGCAGATCGCCGCCCGCGTAGTGGTGCCGGGCGAGGTCGACGAGGTGGTGGTCCGCGTTCACCGCCACGGTCTCGGGGACGATCGCGAAGAGTGCGGCGTCCGACATCGAGTCGCCGTACGCCACGCAGTCGGCTGCCTCGACGCCGAAGCGGGCGCAGAGCTCGCCCGCGATCCGTACCTTCGCCGAGGCGTCGAGGATGTCGGGCCGATGGATCGGCCGGGTGAAGGGGACGGCAGGCCAGCGGGAGCCGTGAGCGGCATCCAGACCCCACTCCATGAGCCGCTCGACGAAGAAGTCGGGCGACAGGGAGATCACCGCGCAGAGGCCGCCTTCGGCGCGGATGTCGGCCCAGACCTCCTGGATCCCCGCCAGCCAGGGCGCTCCCTCGAAGGCCGCGGTCACGTGCTCCGGGGTGAGCTCCGCCCAGAGTGCGTGCGCCCGCACGGCGAACTCGTCCGGTGTGAGCCCCCGGAGCAGGAAGTCCTGCTCCAGCTGCTCGATCTCCTTGCTCAGCCCGAGCTGGCGGGAGATCTCCACAGCGGCCGCCGAACCGCGGATCAGCGTGCCGTCGAGATCGAAGAGATGCAGCCGCCGCCGGCCGAGAAGGGTCGTCATGTACGCCCAGGCTAGTACGCCCGGTTACTCCCCCGGTCAGACGCGGCAGACGACTGCCGTTCGGCACGGTGTTTCACGTGAAACATCTCCAGCGGCCCGTACGGCGGGCCCTCCTCGTCGTCCATGTGGCGGTCTCGGTGGCCTGGCTCGGCCTCAGCGTGGGGCTGCTGGCCCTGGGCCTCACCGCGTACACGACCCAGGACCTGTCCCTCACGCAGGCGGCCTACCGGGCCATGAAGGTGTTCGCCGACTGGCTGCTGGCCCCCGTCGCACTCGTGACCCTGGGCAGCGGCCTCGTGCTCTCCCTGGGGACGCCCTGGGGGCTCGCCCGGCATCGCTGGGTCTGGATCAAGTTCTGGATCACCGTGGCCACCGCCACCGCGACGATCTTCGCTCTCCGTCCGGAGATCTCCCACGCGGCGGCCGCAGGAGTGCCGGACAGCAGCCTCGTCGCGGCCCCGGTGGTCTCCACGACGGCCTATCTCTTCATGACCGCGATATCCGTGCTCAAGCCCTGGGGGCTGACGGCACGAGGCCGCCGCCTGCGCGGACCGGCCACGCGCCGCGCTGCCCGGCCTTCCGGGGCTCGGCGCGAAGGCCAGTTCTCGTAAACCGGTGGACGCACCCTCGGGGCGTCGGACAGCCTGATCGTCATGCCCCTCTCGCACTCTCCGCTCGACCGGACCCCGCTCGACCGGACCCCGCTCGACCAGCTCCCCATCCGACGCCTGACCTCCGACGACCTGCCGGCGTGCGCCGACCTCTCCGAGGACCGCGGATGGGCCCGGGAGGAGCACAAGTGGGGACTGCTCCTCGCGGCCGGTGTCGGGTACGGCATCGACGACCCGGCCGGCAAGGGACTGGCCACGGCCTGCGTGGTCACCTCGTACGGACCCGGCCTCGCCGCGATCGGCATGGTCCTGGTCGCCGAGCGGTACGCCCGCCGAGGCGTCGGACGCCGGCTGATGCGTCACGTCCTCGCGGAGGCCGGCGACACCCCGCTCAGCCTGTACGCCACGGCGAACGGGCAGCCGCTCTACGAGGAGCTGGGCTTCGCCGAGGTCGGCCGCTCGGAGATGCTGAAGGGACGGTTCACCGCGACCGAGCCCGCACCCGAGCGTGCGGTCCGGCCCGCCACCGCCGAGGACCTCCAGCACGTCCTGCGCCTCGACCACGAGATCTTCGGTGCCGACCGCACCCACATGATCACGCGGCTTCCCGCCTTCGCCGACGAGCTCCGGGTGGCGGAGCAGGACGGGAAGATCACCGGCTTCGGCGCGATCTGGCCCAACATGGACACCCATGTGGTCGGCCCGCTGATCGCCCGCGACCTGGCCACGGCACAGGCGCTGGTCACCTCGCTGGCGGCCGCCACCGACCGCCCGCTGCGCACGGACGTCGACGCCGGCCACACCGGCCTCGTGACCTGGCTGAAGGCGAACGGTCTTGAGCGGATCGCCACCACGTCCATCATGATCCGCTCGCTTCCCGACCTGCCGGGCGACGGGAGCCGCCGCTTCGCTCCGCTGACGGTCGCCGCGGGATGAGACCCGGGCTGCCCTCCGCGCATTACTTGCATACGCCGACTTTTGCGCCGCATCCTCTACCCTGGTAGGGAGCCGCTTCGGACCAGGCCAGACCGTGAAAGCGAGGAGAGATCATGACCGCGACGGATCCCGCCCTGACGGCCCTCTCCCAGGGCTGGTGCGCCCTCTCCCTGCTGCACGGCAGGATCGAGTCGCACATCGAGCGGGCCCTGGAGTCCCGGCACGGTCTGAGTGTCCGCGAGTACTCGCTCCTCGACGTCCTCAGCCGCCAGCACGACGGGCCCGGCGGCCATCTCCAGATGAAGCAGGTCGCCGATGCCGTCGTGCTCAGCCAGAGCGCGACCACCCGGCTCGTCACCCGGCTCGAGGACCGCGGGCTGCTCACCCGCTACCTCTGCGCGACCGACCGGCGCGGCATCTACACCGATGTCACCGAGGCCGGCCAGAAGCTCCTCGACGAGGCCCGTCCCACCAACGACGCCGCCCTGCGCGAGGCGCTGGACGAGGCCGCCGCGAACCCGGAGCTGGCCCCGTTCGTGCGCGTCCTCGAAGGGCTCGGCGTTCCGGCCTGAGCCCAGAGGGCGGCGCGTAGCCTGCCTCCATGAGCGATCTTGAGATCCGGCCTGCCCGGCGTGCGGACCTGCCCGCGATCGTCGCGATGCTCGCCGACGACCCGCTGGGCGCCCAGCGGGAGTCCCCCGACGACCTCACTCCCTACGACGCCGCCTTCGACCGGCTCGAAGGCGACCCCCACCAGCACGTGGTCGTCGCCGTGCGCGCGGGCAGGATCGTCGGCACGCTTCAGCTGACGGTCGTTCCCGGGCTCTCCCGCCGGGGAACCACCCGCTCGATCATCGAGGGCGTCCGTATCCACGCGGACGAGCGTGGCAGCGGCCTCGGCAGCCGGCTCATCGAGTGGGCCGTCGAGGAGTCCCGCGAGCAGGGCTGCCGCCTGGTGCAGCTGACGTCCGACGTCACACGCACCGACGCCCACCGGTTCTACGAGCGGCTTGGCTTCGAGGCCTCGCACGTGGGATTCAAGCTGAGCCTGTGAGCGGGTGCGCTTGCTCAACGTGCGCTGCTTCATGGTGCGCTGTTGCAAGGTGCGCTGTTTCACGTGAAACAGCGCACCCGAGAGGCCGCCGGATGCGCGCCGGGTACGCGGTGACCGCGTACCCGGGCAAGCGTGCCGCGGCGGCCGGTCAGAGACCGCGCCAGCCCGCCTCGTCCACACCGCCGGGGACGGCGTCGCCCGGCTCGTACGGCTCGCGGGTGAAGACGAAGGAACCCAGGTCGAGATGGCTCACGGAGCCGTCCGGGCGCCGCACCACCCGCAGGGTCTCGCCCTGGTAGTAGCCGTCGAGTCCGATCCAGCCCCCGTCCGGCAGCGCCCGGAAGCTCGCCCGACGCCCGACACCCTTCAACGGCTCCAGGGTCACGGCGCGCCCGGCACCGACCCGCAGTCCGAAGCCGTACGTGCCCCAGTACCAAGGCCCGGTGAGGGCGAGCAGCTCGTCGTCCACCTCGGCCGCGGGAAGGGGCCGCCAGGGCTCCGGGATGCGCGGCTCGGCCTCCGCCACGATCCGGACGAGATCGGCCGCCACCGCGGCCGCGAGGGGCCCGGAGGTGGCGTTCGCGAGCGCCACCGCGGCCAGGCCCTCGTCCGGATCCACCCACAGGCCGGCGACGAACCCGGGCAGCGAGCCGGTGTGTCCCACGAACGTCCGGTCGCCGCTACGCATCAGCTGGACGCCGAGGCCGTAGCCCCACATGCCGTCACCGGCCGCCGGCGGCACCGCGGGCACCCTCATCTCGGCCACGGACGTCCGGCAGAGCACCCGGTCGTCCCCCTCGGCCAGGAACGCGGCGAACCGGCAGAGGTCCTCGACCGTCGACCAGAGCACCCCGGCCGGCGCCATGATCCCCAGGTCCTCCAGCGGTTCGGGCAGCATCACGTCGGCCCACGGATGCACCGCCCAGCCGCCGGCGTGCGGGGCGACCGGCTGGACCGTCGTACGGCCGAGCCCCAGCGGCTCCAGGATCTCGGTCCGCAGCGCCTCCTCCCAGGACACTCCGCGAAGCGTCTCGACGAGCGAACCGAGCAGCGTGTAACCGGGGTTGGAGTAGTGGAACAGCCGACCGGCCGGGTGCAGCACGGGCTGCTCCCCCAGCACGTCGGCCAGCCCCGGCCTCGTCGACCCGGGCGTCCGCTCCCACCACGGCGACGGCGTCTCGGCGGCGAGACCGGCGCTGTGCGACAGGAGTTGAGCGATCGTCACCTCTCCCACTCCGGTGCCCTGCAGATGCTTCTCCAACGGGTCGTCGAGTCCGATGAGCCCCTCGTCCCGCAGCCGCATCACGAGGACCGCGGTGAAGACCTTGGTGATCGATCCGATGCGGAACTGCGTGTCGGCGTCCGGGGCGTGGCCGTCCACACAACTGCGCGAGCCGGACCAGGCCGTCCGTCCTCCCCGCATCACGCCGGCGACGAACGAGGGCGAGCGCCCCTCGGTCTGTGCGACGGCGATCCGACGCAGCAAGGCGCGCTCGGTACTGGGCAGGAGGTCTTCGAAGGAGGAGGTCATGCGCTCATCCTCGCCGCCCGCGCCGTCGCACGCCTTCCCATTTTGGCGGGGGCTGTGGGGCTCGCCGATCGTGGCATGGCTGTCTCACGTGGCCTGACGGCGGGCCCGGATCGCGCACCGATGTGTTTTCCTCGCCATGCTGGTCCCTGTGCCGGGCACCCACGGACGGAAGGCTGGCCATGCGGAAACTGATCTACGGCATGAACCTGACCCTGGACGGCTACATCGCCGCGGCCGGCGACGACATCAGCTGGGGCGGACCGCCGAGCCAGGAGCTGTTCCAGTGGTGGCTCGACCACGAGCAGGCGAGTGACCTGTCGCTGTACGGGCGCAAGCTGTGGGAGACGATGAGCTCCTACTGGCCGACCGGCGACCAGCAGCCCGACGCCACGCCGGCGGAGATCGCGTTCGCCCGGAACTGGCGGGACACGCCGAAGGTGGTGTTCTCCTCGACGATCGACGAGGTCGACTGGAACACCCGCCTGTTCACCGGCGACGCGATCGCCGAGATCACCCGGCTCAAGACCGAGGACGGCGGCCCGATGAACATCGGCGGCGCGACACTCGCCGGGGCGGCCATGCGCGCCGGACTGATCGACGAGTACGTGATCGCCGCCCATCCGGTCCTGGTGGGCGGCGGGACGCCGTTCTTCACCGCGCTGGACAGCTGGGTGAACCTGAAGCTGGTGGAGACGCGGACGTTTCCCGGCGGCGTGGTCACGACCAGGTACGAGACGAGGCGCTGAGCGGCCTCCCGCAGGGCTGGGAGCCCGCAAGGGCCGCCGTCAGGTCTGCGCCATGTCCACGAAGCGTGAGTAGTGACCCTGGAAGGCCACCGTGATGGTCGCCGTCGGACCGTTACGGTGCTTGCCGACGATGATGTCGGCCTCGCCCGCGCGGGGCGACTCCTTCTCGTAGGCGTCCTCACGGTGGAGCAGGATGACCATGTCCGCGTCCTGCTCGATCGAGCCGGACTCTCGGAGGTCGGAGACCATCGGCTTCTTGTCCGTGCGCTGTTCCGGGCCACGGTTCAGCTGGGAGAGCGCGATGACCGGGAGCTCCAGCTCCTTGGCGAGCAGCTTGAGGTTTCGCGACATGTCGGAGACCTCCTGCTGACGGCTCTCGGCGCGCTTGGAGCCGCCGGACTGCATCAGCTGGAGGTAGTCGATGATGACGAGCTTGAGACCGCTGCGCTGCTTCAGACGGCGGCACTTGGCGCGGATCTCCATCATCGACAGGTTCGGCGAGTCGTCGATGTAGAGCGGGGCCTGCGAGACGTCCGGCATGCGCCGGGCGAGCCGAGTCCAGTCCTCGTCGGTCATGGTGCCGGAGCGCATGTGGTGCAGCGCGACCCGGGCCTCGGCCGAGAGCAGACGCATCGCGATCTCGTTGCGCCCCATCTCGAGGGAGAAGATGACGCTGGGCAGGTTGTGCTTGATGGACGCGGCCCTCGCGAAGTCCAGCGCGAGCGTGGACTTACCCATGGCCGGACGCGCGGCAATGATGATCATCTGACCGGGGTGCAGGCCGTTGGTGAGCGCGTCGAGGTCGGTGAAGCCGGTGGGCACACCGGTCATCTCGCCGCTGCGCGAGCCGATCGCCTCGATCTCGTCGAGCGCGCCTTCCATGATGTCGCCGAGCGGCAGGTAGTCCTCGGTCGTGCGCTGCTCGGTGACCTGGTAGATCTCGGCCTGGGCGCGGTTGACGATCTCGTCGACGTCGCCGTCCGCCGCGTATCCCATCTGTGTGATCTTGGTGCCGGCCTCCACGAGGCGGCGCAGCACGGCCCGTTCGTGGACGATCTCCGCGTAGTACGCGGCGTTGGCGGCGGTCGGCACCGACTGCACGAGGGTGTGCAGATAGGAGGCGCCGCCGACCCGGGTGATCTCGCCGCGCTTGGTGAGCTCGGCACCGACCGTGATGGGGTCGGCGGGCTCGCCCTTCGCGTACAGGTCGAGGATCGCCGCGTAGACCGTCTCGTGGGCCGGCTTGTAGAAGTCGTGGCCCTTGATGATCTCGACGACGTCGGCGATGGCGTCCTTGGAGAGCAGCATGCCGCCGAGGACGGACTGCTCGGCGTCCAGGTCCTGCGGAGGAACCCGCTCGAAGCCGGAGATGCCGCCGTCCCAGCCGCCCTCACTGCCTCGCTCGTGCTGGTCCTCCCGGGGGCGGCCGCGACCCCGGCCGTCCCGGGTACGCGTCGGGAGCCGGTCGCCGGGTCCGCTGTCGGCCCAGGGATCGTCCATGGGCTCGGGCATGCTCACCCAAGCCACCTCCTCCCGTCCGCTCCGCGGACATCGCCGTGCCCCTCTTTTCTTACGCCACGGCTCCGACAAACAAGGGGCTTCGACTCCGCTTCTGGCGCGTCGGGCGCCGGACCACGGTAGGCCCGCGGGCACCGTCAGCCAATCTGGTTATCCACAGGGCCTGTGGGTGAAGGCCCAGATGCTGTGGAGAACTCCCCGGAACCTGTGCACGGACCAGGGGACAGCCATGTGGACAAACTCATAACCGGCTCCGGCAAACCCTTCTGACCTGCTGTTATTCCGTCCACTGGCTGTGGGGGAGAAAAACTTCGCCGCCCGGACCAAGATCAGAACAAACGGCGCACACCCGAAGGGTCCCACGCCGGGAGGGTAAGGGTCATAACACCCTTGCATCTCTTACCTGTGGAAGATTAGATTGGGCTCATGCATCAGGCTCCCGCGATCCCCAAGGCCGTTCGGCGGCAACACGACCGCGAGATCATCTCGCTCGCCGTCCCGGCCTTCGGCGCACTCGTCGCCGAGCCCCTCTTCCTCATGGTCGACAGCGCCATCGTCGGCCACCTCGGCACACCCCAGCTCGCGGGTCTCGCCATCGCCTCCGCCCTGTTGTCCACAGCGGTCAGCGTCTTCGTCTTCCTCGCCTACGCCACCACCGCGGCCGTCGCCCGCCGCGTGGGCGCGGGTGATCTCAAGGCCGCCATCCGCCAGGGCATCGACGGCATCTGGCTCGCCCTGCTGCTCGGCGCCGCCGTGGTCGCCCTCACCCTGCCCGCGGCACCCTGGCTCGTCAGCCTTTTCGGCGCCTCCGACACGGCCGCACCCTACGCCGTCACCTATCTGCGCATCTCCATCCTCGGCATCCCCGCCATGCTCGTCGTCCTGGCCGCCACGGGAGTCCTCCGCGGTCTCCAGGACACCCGCACCCCGCTCTACGTCGCCATCGCCGGGTTCACGGCCAACGGCGCCCTGAACGTGGGCCTGGTCTACGGCGCCGGGCTCGGCATCGCCGGATCCGCCTGGGGCACGGCCATCGCCCAGTTCGGCATGGCCGCCGCCTATCTCGTCGTGGTCGTCCGCGGCGCCCGGCGGCATGGCGCCTCCCTCCGACCCGATGCCGCGGGCATCCGGGCCAGTGCCCAGGCCGGCGCCCCGCTCCTGGTTCGCACGCTCTCGCTGCGGGCCGTCCTGATGATCGCCACCGCCGTGGCCGCCCGCCTCGGGGACGCCGACGTCGCCGCCCACCAGATCATCCTGTCCCTGTGGAGCCTGATGGCCTTCGCTCTCGACGCCATCGCCATCGCCGGCCAGGCCATCATCGGCCGCTACCTCGGGGCAGACGACGCGGACGGCGCCCGCCAGGTCTGCCGCCGCATGGTGCAGTGGGGCGTGGTCTCCGGAGTGGGGCTCGGGGTGCTGCTCGTCCTGACCCGACCTCTGTTCATCCCGCTCTTCACCGGTGATCAGGCGGTGCAGGACGCCCTACTTCCCGCCCTCCTGGTCGTGGCGCTCTCCCAGCCCGTCTCCGGCGTGGTCTTCGTTCTCGACGGTGTCCTGATGGGCGCTGGTGACGGCCCCTATCTCGCCTGGGCCATGCTGCTGACGCTGGCCGTCTTCGCGCCCGTCGCCCTGCTCGTTCCGGTGGCCGGAGGCGGTCTGACCGCGTTGTGGGGGGCGATGACCCTGATGATGACGGTCCGCATGGCGACGCTGTGGTTCCGGGCCCGCTCCGGTCGCTGGATCGTCACCGGCGCCACCCGCTGAATGTTTCACGTGAAACGGCGGAAGGCCGCACCCCGAGGGGTGGCGGCGTGCGTACAGCGGAGCGCCAACAGCCCGGGGGAGCGTTAAGCGGCGACGCCCCCCACACCCAGCATAGCGGCAACCACGGG
>NZ_JBHXTJ010000032.1:0-12955 GCF_042677525.1 Streptomyces sp. NPDC127114 | reverse complement strand
GGCGAGGTGGTGGTCGCGGCCGCTGAGGTTTTGGTGTATTCCATCGGGCACAAGCGGGTTATTTTTTCCGGGTCCGGGGGGGCGGCCCCCCCCCCGGGGGGGGCGCCCTTCCGTACTGCTGAGCGCGAACTGCCAGGGGCAGCGTTACGCGGCGACGACCTCGACGCCGAGCTTCGCGGCAACCTCGGGGTGCAGACGCACGGACACCTGGTGCGAGCCCAGGGTCTTGATCGGCGAACCGAGCTCGACGCGACGCTTGTCGACGTCCGGGCCACCCGCGGTCTTGATCGCGGCAGCGATGTCGGCCGGGGTCACGGAGCCGAAGAGACGGCCGGCGTCGCCGGAGCGAACGGCCAGGCGCACCTTCGTGCCCTCGAGCTGGGCCTTGATCTCGTTGGCCTGCTCGATGGTCGCGATCTCGTGGATCTTGCGGGCGCGGCGGATCTGCGCCACGTCCTTCTCGCCGCCCTTGGTCCAGCGGATCGCGAAACCGCGCGGGACCAGGTAGTTGCGAGCGTAGCCGTCCTTGACGTCGACGACGTCGCCAGCGGCACCGAGGCCGGAGACCTCGTGGGTGAGGATGATCTTCATTGTTCGGTCACCCTTCCCTTATCGCGCGGTGGACGTGTAGGGCAGCAGCGCCATCTCACGGCTGTTCTTGACGGCCGTGGCGACGTCACGCTGGTGCTGCGTGCAGTTGCCGGTCACGCGACGGGCACGGATCTTGCCGCGGTCGGAAATGAACTTCCGCAGCATGTTCGTGTCCTTGTAGTCGACGTACGCGACCTTGTCCTTGCAGAACGCGCAGACCTTCTTCTTAGGCTTGCGCACAGGCGGCTTCGCCATGGTGTTTCTCCTGTGTGATCAAGAAGTTGGGGTACGAGCTGCTTCCGGGGCTTGCGCCCTAGAAGGGAGGCTCGTCCGAGTAGCCGCCGCCGGAGTTGCCACCCCAGCCGCCACCGCCGCCGCCCTGCTGGCCGCCGGAGGGGGCGCTGGAGGCCCAGGGGTCGTCGGAGGGAGCTCCGCCGCCCTGCTGGCCACCGCCGGAGTTGCCACCCCAGCCGCCACCGCCGCCGCCCTGCTGGCCGCCGCCGCCGTAGCCGCCCTGGCCACCACGACCGGTGGTGCGGGTGACCTTGGCCGTGGCATTGCGCAGGCTGGGGCCGACTTCCTCGACGTCCAGCTCGTAGACCGTGCGCTTGACGCCCTCGCGGTCCTCGTAGGACCGCTGCTTCAGACGGCCCTGCACGACGACGCGCATGCCCTTCTGAAGCGACTCGGCGACGTTCTCCGCCGCCTGACGCCAGACCGAGCAGGTCAGGAAGAGGCTTTCGCCGTCCTTCCACTCGTTGGTCTGACGGTCGAAGGTGCGGGGAGTGGACGCGATGCGGAACTTCGCGACCGCCGCACCGGACGGGGTGAAGCGCAGCTCGGGGTCTTCGACAAGATTGCCGACGACCGTGATGACGGTCTCGCCTGCCATGGGTGAACCTCTCGGCGGGATTGCTTCTGGCTGCTAACTGCTACTCGGACCCGAGTCCCTGTGAGCGAAAGCTCAGTGGGTCTCGGGGCGGAGGACCTTGGTCCGGAGGACCGACTCGTTCAGGTTCATCTGGCGGTCGAGCTCCTTGACGACCGCAGGCTCGGCCTGCAGGTCGATGACCGAGTAGATGCCCTCGGGCTTCTTCTTGATCTCGTAGGCGAGACGACGACGGCCCCAGGTGTCGACCTTCTCGACCTTTCCGTTGCCCTCACGGACGACGGAGAGGAAGTTCTCGATCAGCGGGGAGACAGCGCGCTCCTCGAGATCGGGGTCGAGGATGACCATCACCTCGTAGTGACGCATGTGGAACCCACCTCCTTTGGACTCAGCGGCCACGGTCGTTCCGTGGCAGGAGGGTCGTGATGCGTGAGCAACGGTATCCGCCGCCACTGACAGTCCCCCCTCGGCGAGCGAGGAGGCGCCGTCGCGGTCCGGGACGGACCCTGGGCAGACACCGGTGCAGACCGTACAGAGTACCCGCACAGCCCCCTGCGGTTGAAATCCGGCGACGGGGGGACGCAACCTGTACACAACGGATGTGGGCGGCGTCACAATGGCGCCGCCCTCCGGACGGCACTCCAGGAGGTGCCCCATGGCACAGGCAATGCGACCCGACCCCGGTCACTCCCTCTTCGCCACGGACGGCAAGCCCCACCCGCTCCAGGACACCCTGGTCGCCGTCACCCTCGTGCTCGGTCTCCTCTCCTTCGTGACGGGTTTCTTCGACCACCTGCACCTGCTGGCCTCCTGGACGGGACTGGTCGGCATCCTCAGCGGGGGCTACGGCCAGTTCATCTCCGCCACGACACGTGAACGCTTCCTGCTGATCATCGGGCTCGGCCTCGCCGGCGTGGGCTTCTACCTCGGCATGGCCCACGGCGGACTCTTCACCGGCGTGATCAACTAGACGAGCCCTTTCACCGGCGCCGAAGGCCCCACACGGCCATTCGGGGCGCTCCCTGGTCGCAGTAGGCTTCGGCGCGAGAGCCGGAGCCCCTGAACCGATGGGGACACACCTGCCGAGGAGCGCCCCGCATGAGCCTGACCCTGAGGACCATCAGTCGTGAGCAGCATCTGGCATTCATCCAGAGCCAGCCCGCGGCGAGCCACTGCCAGGTCCCGGCGTGGGCGGACGTGAAAACCGAGTGGCGCTCGGAGAACCTCGGCTGGTTCGACAAGTCCGGCGAGCTGGTCGGCGCCGGCCTGGTGCTCTACCGCCAGCTGCCGAAGATCAAGCGCTACCTCGCGTATCTGCCCGAGGGCCCGGTCATCAACTGGTACGCGCCGAACCTCGACGACTGGCTCCAGCCGATGCTCGCGCACCTCAAGCACCAGGGCGCCTTCTCCGTGAAGATGGGCCCCC
This sequence comes from Streptomyces sp. NPDC127114, assembly GCF_042677525.1. Taxonomy (NCBI): domain Bacteria; kingdom Bacillati; phylum Actinomycetota; class Actinomycetes; order Kitasatosporales; family Streptomycetaceae; genus Streptomyces; species Streptomyces sp. NPDC127114. The sequence continues at coordinate 10,049 of NZ_JBHXTJ010000032.1, read as the reverse complement.
CGGTCGTGATCCGCCGCTGGGACGCCGCCGCCATCAAGTCCGGCATCCAGGACCCGGACGTCAAGCGCCTCAAGGACGTCCAGGCCACCCACGTCGAGCCGCGCGCCTTCGAGGTCGCCGACCGGCTGCGCAAGATGGGCTGGCAGCAGGGCGAGGACGGGGGCGCCGGCTTCGGCGACGTCCAGCCCCGCTACGTCTTCCAGGTGCCGCTCGCCAACCGCTCGCTCGACGACGTCCTCAAGGGCTTCAACCAGCTGTGGCGCCGCAACATCAAGAAGGCCGAGAAGGCCGGTGTCGAGGTCGTCCAGGGCGGCTACGAGGACCTGGCCGAGTGGCAGCGGCTCTACGAGATCACGGCCGTCCGCGACAAGTTCCGCCCGCGCCCGCTCTCGTACTTCCAGCGCATGTGGACCGTCCTCAACAACGAGGACCCCAACCGCATGCGGCTCTACTTCGCGCGCCACAACGGGGTGAACCTGTCCGCCGCGACCATGCTCGTCGTGGGCGGCCACGTCTGGTACTCGTACGGAGCGTCCGACAACATCGGCCGCGAGGTCCGGCCCTCGAACGCGATGCAGTGGCGGATGCTGCGCGACGCCTACGCGATGGGCGCCACCGTCTACGACCTGCGGGGCATCTCGGACTCCCTGGACGAGACCGACCACCTCTTCGGTCTGATCCAGTTCAAGGTCGGCACGGGCGGCGAGGCGGTGGAGTACGTCGGCGAGTGGGACTTCCCGCTGAACAAGCTCCTGCACAAGGCCCTGGACATCTACATGTCGCGTCGCTGACGACGCGCGCGAGGCTTGCGTAGTCTCGTACACATCTTTGATACACCGCAGCCACCAGAAAGGTTCCGGGCCGGCCATGGCGCTCTCCCTCTATGTCGACACCGCTCGTTGGCGGGCGCACCAGAAGACCGTGATCGAGCAGTTCCCGGGCCTCGTGCCGGTCTGCAAGGGCAACGGCTACGGGTTCGGCCACGAGCGGCTCTCGGACGAGGCCGCGCGGTTCGGCTCCGACATGCTCGCGGTGGGCACCACGTACGAGGCCGCCAAGATCAAGGACTGGTTCGGCGGCGACCTGCTCGTCCTCACGCCGTTCCGGCGCGGTGAGGAGCCGGTGCCGCTGCCCGACCGCGTCATCCGCTCGGTGTCCTCCGTGGACGGCGTGCACGCCCTCGTGGGCGCCCGCGTCGTCATCGAGTGCATGAGCTCGATGAAGCGCCACGGCATCAAGGAGGAGGAGCTCCCGCAGCTGCACGCCGCCATCGAGGACGTCCGGCTGGAGGGCTTCGCCCTGCACCTGCCGCTCGACCGCACCGACGGCACCGACGCCGTCGAGGAGGTCATCTCCTGGATGGACCGGCTGCGGGCCGCCCGGCTGCCGCTGCACACCATGTTCGTCAGCCATCTGCGGGCCGACGAGCAGGCCCGGCTCCAGCAGCAGTTCCCGCAGACCCGCTTCCGCGCCCGGATCGGCACCCGGCTGTGGCTGGGCGACCACGAGGCCACGGAGTACCGCGGCTCGGTCCTGGACGTCACCCGCGTCGCCAAGGGCGACCGCTTCGGCTACCGGCAGCAGAAGGCCGCGTCCGACGGCTGGCTGGTCGTGGTCGCGGGGGGCACCTCCCACGGCGTGGGCCTGGAGGCCCCCAAGGCGATGCACGGCGTGATGCCGCGTGCCAAGGGCGTGGCGCGCGCCGGTCTCGCCACCGTCAACCGGAACCTTTCTCCGTTCGTCTGGGCCGGCAAGCAGCGCTGGTTCGCCGAGCCGCCGCACATGCAGGTGTCGATCCTGTTCGTGCCGTCCGACGCCCAGGAGCCGAGGGTCGGCGACGAACTGGTCGCACACCTGCGGCACACCACGACGCAGTACGACAGGCTCGTCGAGCGCTGAGCCCCGCACACAGATCAAGCGGCCCCCGGGAGGACTTCCCGGGGGCCGCTTCACATGTCCTGCTCTCCGACGCCTCGACGGCGCCTCACTCGCGGGGAACGCCCCACTCCACCCGCGGCCCCTCCACGGCCGGTGCCGCGTGCCGCGCCGGCCGCGCCGCCCTGCCCAGCACGAAGACGTCCTCCGCGCCGTCCAGGACGCCTCCGGCGGGGTCGTCCGAGCCGTCCCGCCGCACCCCGTCACGGTCGGGCGCCAGGATGTCCCGTACGACGAGCGCGCACAGGTAGAGCGTGCCGAGGACGTGCAGCACGATCGCGAACTGGTAGCCGTCGGTCGGCAGCCCCTGCTTGTTCCCGCTGGTCGTGTAGGCGAGGTACAGCCAGATGGCGAGGAAGTACATGACCTCGCAGGCCTGCCACACCAGGAAGTCCCGCCACCGCGGCCGGGCGAGCGCCGCCAGCGGGACGAGCCACAGCACGTACTGCGGCGAGTAGACCTTGTTGGTGAGCACGAAGGCCGCCACGATCAGGAAGGCCAGCTGCGCCAGGCGAGGCCTGCGGGGCGCGGTGAACGCCAGGTACGCGAGCCCCGCGACCGCGAGCATCATCAGGAACAGCGCCCAGTAGTTCGCCGTCTCCGGCCGGATCTGCTCGCCCGTGGTCTGGCTGATGAGCAGCCAGACCGAGCCGAAGTCGACGTTCCGCTCGGTGCTGAAGACGTAGAACTGCTTCCAGCCCTCGTTCGCGAGCAGCATCACCGGCAGGTTCACCACCAGCCAGGCGCCGGCCGCGCCCAGCACGGCCGTGCCGAACGCGCGCCACCTGCCCGCACGCCAGCACAGCAGCAGCACGGGTACGAGCAGCAGTGCCGGGTAGAACTTGGCCGCCGTCGCGAGCCCGAGCAGGACGCCGAAGCCGAGCGGCCGGCTCCGCGACCACATCAGCAGCGCCGCGGCCGTCAGGGCGACCGCCAGCAGGTCCCAGTTGATGGTGGCCGTGAGCGCGAACGCGGGCGCGAGCGCCACGAGCAGACCGTCCCAGGGGCGGTTGCGGTGCGTCCTGGTCACGCAGACGGCGAGGACGGCCGCGCAGACCATGAGCAGGCCCGCGTTGGCCAGCCAGTACGCCTGCTCCTGCGAGGTCAGGTCGCCGCCGGGCGTCAGCCAGGCGGCCACCTGCATGAACAGGCCCGTCAGGACGGGGTACTCCAGGAACGGTATGTCGCCGCTCAGCCGGTCGAAGTACGGGACCAGGCCCTCCGCGAAGCCGCGTCCGGAGAAGAGGTGCGGGATGTCGGAGTAGCAGGCGTGGGTGTACTGGGAGGTGGAGCCGCGGAACCACGCCCAGTTGTAGCAGGGCAGCTTCTGCACCATGCCGAGCGCGAACATCCCGATGGCCACCAGCGCGATGACGCGCACCGGGCTCAGCTGGCCGGCGCCGAGGACCGCCCGGCGGCCGATCGGACCGCCGATGAACTCGCTGCCCGCGGCGGCCACCTCGTCGCGTCGGGTGGGGCAGACCACCGGAGGATCCTGCGGGTCCTGCGGAGGGCTCGTCTTCTGGAGGCTCGGCATGGGGGACATCCTGCCGTACGCCCCTGGGAAAACGACGAGGGCCGCCGCGCCCGGTCCCGCACACGAGGTACGGACCGGGCACGACGGCCCTCAGGGCCTCCGGGCCCCGGGTCGGCCGACCGGGTCAGCCGCCCACGGCGCCCCAGGTGCTGCCTCCGGGCTTTCCTCCGCCCCCGCCGCTGTCGGTGGGAGTGGCCGTACTCGTCGGATCCGTCGTCGGTGTGCTGGTCGAACCGCCGTCGGTTCCTCCGCTGTCGGTGCCGGTGCTGGTGCCGCCGTTGTCCTTGCACGGCCAGTCCCACACGCTGCAGGTCTTGCCCGGCTCCGCCGTCTTGGTCGGCTTCTGGGTCGGCATGTCCTTCGACGGCGTGGCGGACGGCGACTCCGACGGGGACTCGGTCGCCGTCGGCGTCGGGGTCGGGCTGGCCGCACCGCCGCCGAAGACCGCCTCGGCGTCCAGGTCCTCGGGCTCCGGGAAGCTCTTCGCCTCGACGCCCTTGAGGGCCTCGGTCATGTAGTTCTTCCAGATCCGCGACGGGAACGAATTACCGTGGATCTTCGGCTGGTCACCCGTGCCGTACATGGACTCGAACTTGCGGTCCTTCTTCGTCTCGTCGTCCGAGAAGCGGTACATGTCGATCGCGGTCGACAGCTGCGGGGTGTAGCCCACGAACCAGGCCGAGTTGTTGCCGTCGGTGGTACCCGTCTTGCCGGCCGCGTCGCGCCCGTCCTCGAGCGCGGCCTTCTTGCCGGTGCCGTTCTTGACGACGCTCTTCAGGACGTCGGTGACGTTGCTGGCGACGGCCGTGGAGAAGGCACGCTTGGGCGCGGCCTTGTGCTCGTAGATGACCTCGCCCTTCTGGAGCACCTTGGTGACGGAGAACGGTTCGTTCTGCTCGCCCTGGTTGGCGAAGGTCGAGTAGGCACCGGCCATGCGGATGGCGCTCGGGGACGAGATACCGAGGGAGAACGAGGGCACGTCCGACTTCACCAGCGACGACTCCAGCAGGCCGGCGTCGACCGCCGCCTGGCGGACCTTGTCGATGCCGACGTCCATGCCGAGCTGCACGTACGGCGAGTTCGCCGAGTGCTCCATGGCCTCACGCAGGCTGATGTTCTTGTAGCTCGCGTCGTCGTCGTTGACCTGGAGCCACTCGTTGCCGTTCTCGTCGCGCCAGGTCGAGCCGTCGTAGTTCTTGATCTTCAGCTTGTTCTGGCCGTTGTAGCGGCTCTTGTCCGGGTCGACGAGCCTGCGCGTGGAGGCGTCCTGGACCTTGCCGCCCTTGGGGTCCCGCACGCCGTCGCGCATGGCGGCGGCCAGCACGAAGGGCTTGAAGGTCGAGCCGACCTGGGCACCGGTCTGGTCGGCGTTGTTGGTGAAGTGCTTGGTGGCGTTCTCACCGCCGTAGATGGCGACGATCGCACCGGTCTCGACGTTCACCGAGGCGCCGCCGAACTGGACGTCGGTGTCCGTCTTCGGCCGCTTCTTCGGGTCGATGTACTCCTTGTAGATGTCCTTGACCGAGTTCTCGAGCGCCTGGACCTTCTTCTTGTCGAAGGTCGTGTGGATCTCGAAGCCGCCCTTGGCCAGCTGCTGGGTGGTGATGCCCAGCTCGTTCTTGTTCAGGAAGTTCGCCTCGGCGGTCCGCACGAGGTAGCCGATCTGGCCGCCCAGCTGGGCACCCTGGGACCGCGGCTTCGTCTCGGGGAGCGTCGTGTACTTGGCGCGCTCGGCCGGGTCGAGCTTCCCGTCGTTGACCATCTCGTCGAGGATCCACGACCAGCGCTTCGTGGCACGGTCGGTGTTCGACTTGGCGTCGGCCGCCGGGTCGATCTCGGGGTAGCCGGCCGGGTCGTAGTAGGTCGCGCCCTTCAGCACCGCGGCGAGCAGCGCGCACTCGCTGGGGGTGAGGTCCTGGGCGTTCTTGCCGAAGTACGCGCGGGACGCGGCCTGGAGCCCGTAGGCGCCACGGCCGTAGTACGAGGTGTTGAGGTAGCCCGCCATGATCTCGGGCTTGCCCTTCTCGTTGCCCACGCGCATCGAGATGAAGAGTTCCTTCACCTTGCGCGTCACCGTCTGCGACTGGTCGTCGAGACGGTTGTTCTTCACGTACTGCTGGGTGATCGTGGAGCCACCCTGGGTCTCGCCGCCCTTGGCCATGTTCCACACGGCGCGGCCGATGCCCATGGGGTCGATGCCCGAGTCGGTCCAGAAGGTCTTGTTCTCGGCCGAGACCACGGCCTCCTGCATCGCCTTCGGGATCTGCTCGTACCCGATGATCTGGCGGTTGACCTCACCACCGGTCGCGGCCATCTGCGTGCCGTCAGACCAGTAGAAGACGTTGTTCTGCTGCTTGGCGCTGATCGCCTCGTCGGGGATGCCCACCATGGCGTAGCCGATGGTTGCCGCGCCCATGAGGCTGCCGAGGAACCCGAGGAACAGGCCCGTCACGAGCTTCCACGAGGGCACCCAGCGCCGCCAGCCGTACTTGCCGTAGCGCGGGTAGTCGATGAACCGCTTCTTGCCGGGCGGGCGGCCACTGCCACGACCGCGCCCGGGACCGCCCCCGCGGCCGCCGCCACCACCGCCGCGCCGGCCCCCGCCCGGACCGCCCGGACCTCCGCCGGCCTCGGGCGCGCGCCTGCGCCCGCCCCGCTGCGCGGCGCGCCGGGCCTCGGCGCGACCGCCGTAGGGGCGCTCCTCGCCATGGGAGGACGGCGGCCCGTACGAGGCCGACGGGGACCCCGTGGCGGCATCATGGCCCTGGGCCGGCCTGCGGCCCATCGGCTGCTGGGCGGCGCGCCGGGCCGCGGCACGACCGCCGTACGGCGGCTGCTGCTGCGGCATTTTGCGACGGTGCTCGCTCATCGAACGACTACTCCTCGGGCAGGCGCGTACGCCTGGAAGCGGCAGTTGAGTTCCGGTCCCCCCGAATGGCACACGGCCGGACCTCGGAAAAGACCCTTCCGTGTCGCAGCCGGTCACCCGCTTCACTGACGCCCTGCGGCATCGCTTGGTTCCCGGTGGTCTGCATGCCGCACAGACTACGCACGGCCAAAACCCACCTAGGGGTGAAGTTCACCCCAAATCCGGCAACTCCATTGCTGTGAATTGACGATGTGACGCCGGTCACTCGAGCCCCACTTGTCGCGGACATGGGGTCGTTCTATCGTCGGGATGTATCGAGTCGATACATCAGGACGTCACATCGACTCGGCATACGAGTTTTCCCATGGTCCGCGAGACGAGTCCCGAGAACGGAGGAGGCGGCGAATGAGCAGGCGCTCAGGAATCCTCGAGTTCGCCGTTCTCGGCCTGCTCCGCGAGGCCCCCATGCACGGCTACGAGCTGCGCAAGCGGCTCAACACCTCGCTGGGGATCTTCCGGGCCTTCAGCTACGGCACCCTCTACCCCTGCCTCAAGACGCTGGTCGCCAACGGCTGGTTGATCGAGGAGCCGGGCAGCGCTCCCGAGGAGGCCGTGGCGGCTTCACTCGCGGGACGCCGAGCCAAGATCGTCTACCGGTTGACGGCCGAAGGTAAGGAGCACTTCGAGGAGCTCCTCTCCCACACCGGCCCCGACGCCTGGGAGGACGAGCACTTCGCCGCCCGCTTCGCCTTCTTCGGCCAGACCGAGCGCGAGGTGCGGATGCGGGTGCTGGAGGGCCGCCGCAGCCGGCTGGAGGAGCGCCTGGAGAAGATGCGCGCCTCTCTGGCCCGTACGCGCGAGCGCCTCGACGACTACACGCTTGAGCTGCAGCGCCACGGAATGGAGTCCGTGGAGCGCGAAGTGCGCTGGCTGAACGAGCTCATCGAGAGCGAGCGGGCGGGACGGGATCAGCGATCCGGCCCCGACGCCCCCGAGGGCGCCGCTCAGCAGAACAGAGAATCCGGAGAAACGGGCGGCCTGCCCCGGCACGGGGGCAGTACCCGGCCGGATCCGTCCGACGACACCGCCAAGTGAAACCCTGCGTCCGCAGGGCTTCCACGATCACACAGGGAGCAACCGGAATGGGTTCGGTTCGCGTAGCCATCGTCGGCGTGGGCAACTGCGCCGCGTCGCTGGTCCAGGGCGTCGAGTACTACAAGGACGCCGACCCGGCGACCAAGGTGCCCGGCCTGATGCACGTCCAGTTCGGCGACTACCACGTCGGTGACGTGGAGTTCGTCGCCGCGTTCGACGTGGACGCGAAGAAGGTCGGCCTCGACCTCGCCGACGCCATCGGCGCCAGCGAGAACAACACCATCAAGATCTGCGACGTCCCGAACAAGGGCGTCACGGTCCAGCGTGGTCACACGCTCGACGGTCTCGGCAAGTACTACCGCCAGACCATCGAGGAGTCCGCCGAGGCCCCCGTGGACGTCGTCCAGGTCCTCAAGGACAAGCAGGTCGACGTGCTCGTCTGCTACCTGCCCGTGGGTTCCGAGGAAGCCGCGAAGTTCTACGCGCAGTGCGCCATCGACGCCAAGGTCGCCTTCGTCAACGCCCTCCCGGTCTTCATCGCCGGCACCAAGGAGTGGGCGGACAAGTTCACCGAGGCCGGTGTCCCGATCGTCGGTGACGACATCAAGTCCCAGGTCGGCGCCACCATCACGCACCGCGTGATGGCGAAGCTGTTCGAGGACCGCGGTGTCCGTCTCGAGCGCACCATGCAGCTCAACGTCGGCGGCAACATGGACTTCAAGAACATGCTCGAGCGCGACCGCCTCGAGTCGAAGAAGATCTCGAAGACGCAGGCCGTCACCTCGCAGATCCCCGACCGCGACCTGGGCGACAAGAACGTCCACATCGGTCCGTCGGACTACGTGGCCTGGCTCGACGACCGCAAGTGGGCCTACGTCCGCCTCGAGGGCCGCGCCTTCGGTGACGTCCCGCTGAACCTGGAGTACAAGCTCGAGGTGTGGGACTCCCCGAACTCCGCGGGTGTCATCATCGACGCCCTGCGCGCCGCGAAGATCGCCAAGGACCGCGGCATCGGTGGCCCGATCCTCTCCGCGTCCTCGTACTTCATGAAGTCCCCGCCGGTCCAGTACTTCGACGACGAGGCCCTCGCCAACGTCGAGAAGTTCATCAAGGGCGAGGTCGAGCGCTGACCTGACGGTCACCTCCTGATCGCCTGACGACCACCCGATGGCCGGACGACGATCCAACGGCTCGACGACGAGGGTCCCCGTGGCACTGCCCGGGGACCCTCGTCGTATGTGAGTCTTGCTCCCATGTCCGTCGTGCGTGATCTGCGCGTCCTCCTGCGACTGCGCAACTTCCGCCGCCTGCTCACCGTCCGCCTGCTCTCCCAGTGCGCCGACGGCGTCTACCAGGTCGCCCTCGCCACGTACGTCGTCTTCTCCCCCGAGAAGGAGACCAGCGCCGCGGCCATCGCCTCCGCGATGGCGGTGCTGCTGCTGCCGTACTCCCTCGTGGGACCCTTCGCCGGCGTCCTACTCGACCGCTGGCAGCGGCGCCAGGTCTTCCTCTACGGGAATGTCCTGCGGGCCCTGCTGGCCGGCGGCACCGCGGTGCTCATGCTGGCCTCCGTGCCGGAATGGCTCTTCTACGCCTCGGCCCTCTCGGTCACGGCAGTCAACCGCTTCGTGCTGGCCGGCCTCTCCGCGGCGCTGCCGCGCGTGGTCGACGACGAGCGGCTCGTGGTCGCCAACTCGCTCTCGCCGACCGCCGGCACACTGGCCGCGACCCTGGGCGGCGGGCTGGCCTTCGGCGTACGGCTGCTGGCGCACGACTCCGACGCCGCGGTCGTCCTCCTGGGCGCCGTCCTCTATCTCTGCTCCGCGCTCGCCTCACTCCGGATGTCCCGCGAGCTCCTCGGGCCGGACCCGGAACTCGTCCAGCCGCGACTCACCGCCGCCCTGGCCTCCACCGCACGGGGCCTGGCAGCCGGCCTCCGGCATCTGGCCGAGCGGCGCCCGGCGGCCGGGGCGCTCACCGTGGTCACCCTGATGCGCTTCTGCTACGGCGCCCTGTTCGTGACGGTGCTCATGCTCGCCCGGTACGCGTGGAGCGCCACGGAGGACGACGGACTCGCCGTCCTGGGTCTGGCCGTGGCCGCCTCGGGAGCCGGTTTCTTCGCGGCGGCGGTGCTCTCGCCCTGGACGGTCGGGAGATTCGGGCCGTTCGGTTGGATGACCTTGTGCACCGGAGCCGCCGCCGTGCTGACCCCCGCCCTGGGGCTGACCTTCGCCAGGACACCGTTCCTCGTGGCCGCCTTCATGCTCGGTCTGACCACCCAGGGAGCGAAGATCGCTACGGACACCGTCGTGCAGACCTCCGTGGACGACGCCTATCGCGGCCGGGTCTTCTCCCTCTACGACGTGCTCTTCAACGTCGCCTTCGTCGGCGCTGCCGGCGTCGCCGCCGCGATGCTGCCTCCGGACGGCCGGTCCCCCGCGGTCGTGGCACTGGTGACCGTGATCTACGGGCTCCTCACGCTGGGCCTGGCCCGTGCCAAGAGAAAAGGGCGATGTTTCACGTGAAACATCGCCCCCGACTGGAAGCCCATGTCGCCGGGTGACCGGGGGGGTGTGAGGGGGTAAAAGGCCCCGGGTAACGCGGGGGCCCCGG
>NZ_JBHXTJ010000031.1:81544-91080 GCF_042677525.1 Streptomyces sp. NPDC127114 | reverse complement strand
CGCCGCGGCCGGCGGGCGGGCGGGGGCCCGCCCCCCGCCACCGCTGGTGGTGTCTTCGGTGCGGCTCGGCGAGCGTACGCCGGACGGCGGCTGCCGTCAGACGGCGAGCGCCTGGGCGCGGCGCTTCACCTCCGTGCCGCGGTTCTCGCCGAGGGCCTGCGCGGGCGTGCCCGGCAGGGTCGGGTCCGGAGTGAAGAGCCACTCCAGCATCTCTTCGTCGCTGAAGCCGTCGTCCCTCAGGAGCGTCAGGGTCCCGGAGAGACCCTTGACGACCTTGCCGTCCTGGATGAAGGCGGCCGGCACCTGGAGGATCTTCTCGCCGGGGCGCACTTCGCGGCGCACGGCGATGAGCTGGCCCTCCTTGACCAGCTGCCGCACGCGCGTCACCTCGACGTCGAGCATCTCGGCGATGTCGGGCAGGTAGAGCCAGGCGGGGACGAGAGCATCGATCTTTGCGTCAATCTCGGTCACGGGACAAGCCTGCCATCTTGGACTGACAGTCGGTAGTCGGGCCCTACCGGACTGCCGCCTTCAGAGGTACGGAGGGGTCGGCGGCCCGCGCCGGGTCGACGGGGGTGCCGTGCTCGATCAGCCTGCGGCCCTGGGCCAGGTCGCGCGGCCGGCCGACGGCGAGCAGGGCGACCGGGGTCTCGTCGCGCAGCCACAGGACCGTCCAGGCCTCGTCGGCCGGGTCGCCGCGCCACAGCAGCGTGTCGGCGGCGCCGTGGTGTCCGGCGTACTGGACGAAGCGGCCGAACTGCTCGGACCAGAAGTAGGGCACCGGGTCGTACGGCTCGGGTGCCTCGCCGACGATCCCGGCGGCGACGGTCCGGGGGCCCTGGAGGGCGTTGTCCCAGTGGTGGACGAGGAGCCGTTCGCCGTAACGGGCGGACGGGAAGGAGGCGCAGTCGCCGACGGCGTACACGTCGGGCAGCGAGGTGCGCAGGTGGTCGTCGGCGGTGAGCGCGCCGCTGGGGTCGAGGGCGGCGCCGGAGCCTTCGAGCCAGCCGGTGGCGGGGCGGGCGCCGATGCCGACGACGACGGCGTCGGCGGGCAGTTCGAGGACCTCGCCGGTGGCGCCGAAGTCGTCGGAGTCGGCGGTGAGGACGACCCGGCCCTTTTCGACGTGCTCCACGCGCGCGTGGAGCCGGAGTTCGGCGCCGCTCTCGGCGTACCAGGCGGCCATGGGTGCGGTGACCTCGGCGGGCAGCGCTCCGGCGAGCGGGCGGCCGGCGGCCTCGACGACGGTGACGGCGCAGCCGGCCTGCCGGGCGGCGGTGGTGAACTCGGCGCCGATCCAGCCGGCGCCGACGACGACGATGTCGTGGCGGCGTTCCAGGACGGGCTTGAGCCGGGCGGCGTCGTCGAGGGTGCGCAGCAGGTGGACCCCGGGGACGCCTTCGGAGCCGGGCAGGGTGAGCGGGTGGGCGCCGGTGGCGACGACGAGGACGTCGTACGGGACGGGCCCGGCCTCGGTGTCGACCTCGTGGTCGGCGGCGCGCAGGCCGGTGACCTCGACGCCGAGGCGGAGGTCGACGTCGAGGGCGGCGAAGTCGACGTCGAAGGCGGAGTCCTCGGCGTTGCCGAGCAGCACCGCCTTGGACAGCGGGGGCCGGTCGTAGGGCTGGTGGGGTTCGGCGCCGACGAGGGTGACGGGGCCGGTGAAGCCCTGCTCGCGCAGGGCGACCGCGGTCTGGACGCCTGCCATCCCGGCGCCGACGATCACGACGTGCCGTTCGGTCCGGTCGGGTGACCGCCGCTGCGACTGGTCCCCGGCCTGCTGCTGCTCGCTCTGCTCGCTCACCCGGCCACTCTATTCACCTGACGGGCCGTCAGGAAGGGAGGGGTCCTGCGGCGGCCCGGTCCCGGCGGTTAGTCTGGCCGCCGTAAAGCACTCGCGGGAGCCCGGACGGACCGGGCTGAGAGGGAGGCTGGCCGGCCTCCGACCGTACGAACCTGATCCGGGTCATGCCGGCGAAGGGAGGGGCTGGACGCCCATGTCGCGTACACGCAGTACCTCGGACGTTCTCGTCGTCGGGGGCGGCATCATCGGCCTGGTCACGGCCTGGCGCGCCGCGCAGCGCGGGCTGCGCACCGCCGTGGCCGACCCCGAGCCGGGCGGCGGGGCCGCCCGGGTGGCGGCGGGCATGCTCGCCGCCGTCACCGAACTCCACTACGGCGAGGAGACCCTGCTCGGCCTCAACCTGGCCTCCGCCCGCCGTTATCCCGATTTCGTCGCCGAGCTCGCCGAGGCGGCCGGCGGCATGGACGTCGGCTACCGCGCCTGCGGCACGCTCGCCGTCGCGCTCGACGCCGACGACCGCGCCCACCTGCGCGAACTCCACGCGCTGCAGACCCGCTGCGGGCTCGCGTCCGAGTGGCTGAGCGGCCGCGAGTGCCGCCGCCTGGAACCGATGCTGGCGCCGGGCGTGCGGGGCGGGCTGCGGGTGGACGGCGACCACCAGGTCGACCCGCGGCGGCTCGCCGACGCCCTCGTGGTGGCGTGCGAGCGCGCCGGGGTGGTCTTCCACCGCTCGCCCGCGGAGCGGCTCACCGTGGTGGGCGACCGGGCCGCGGGCGCGGTACTCGCGGACGGCACCGAGCCGGCCGCGGAGCAGGTGGTCCTCGCCGCCGGCAGCATGAGCGGGCGGCTCGCCGGCGTGCCGGAGAAGGTCCTGCCGCCCGTGCGGCCCGTGAAGGGGCAGGTGCTGCGGCTGCGGGTCCCGCCCGCGTACGCGCCGTTCCTGTCCCGGACGGTCCGGGCGGTCGTCCGCGGCAGCCACGTCTACCTCGTGCCGCGCGAGAACGGCGAGCTGGTCGTCGGCGCCACCAGCGAGGAGCTGGGCTGGGACACCACCGTCACCGCCGGCGGCGTGTACGAGCTGCTGCGCGACGCGCACGAGCTGGTCCCCGGCATCACCGAGCTGCCCCTCACCGAGACCCGCGCCGGGCTGCGGCCCGGCTCGCCCGACAACGCGCCGCTGCTCGGCCCCAGCGCCCTGCCCGGGCTGCACCTGGCCACCGGCCACTACCGCAACGGGGTACTGCTCACCCCGGTCACCGGCGACGTCATGGCGGAGGCGCTGACCACCGGCACGCTGCCGGACGAGGCACGCCCCTTCACCGCCCGCCGCTTCTCCTCCGCGCACCTGGAGCACGCATGAACGCGCCCCTGTCCCTCTCCGTGAACGGGGAGTCCCGGGCCCTGGACGGCCCGCTCTCCCTCGACGCCCTCGTCGCCACCCTCACCACGGCCCCCTCCGGAGTGGCCGCCGCCGTGAACGAGACCGTGGTCCCGCGCAGCCAGTGGGCCGCGACCCTGCTCGGCGACGGCGACCGGGTCGAGGTCCTGACCGCGGTGCAGGGAGGCTGAGCGCGATGTCCGACGACGTGTTCCTGATGGGCGGTACGGAGTTCTCGTCCCGGCTGATCATGGGTACGGGCGGGGCGCCCAGCCTCGATGTCCTGGAGCGCTCGCTCGTCGCGAGCGGCACGGAGCTGACGACGGTCGCGATGCGCCGTCTCGACCCGACGGTCCGGGGTTCGGTCCTGTCGGTCCTGGAGCGGCTCGGCATCCAGGTGCTGCCGAACACGGCGGGCTGCTTCACGGCCGGCGAGGCCGTGCTCACCGCCCGGCTCGCACGGGAGGCGCTGGGCACCGACTGGATCAAGCTGGAGGTCATCGCCGACGAGCGGACGCTGCTGCCGGACGGCGAGGAGCTCCTCGCCGCGGCCGAGACGCTCGTGGACGACGGTTTCGTCGTGCTGCCGTACACCAACGACGACCCGGTCCTCGCGCGGAAGCTGGAGGACGTCGGCTGCGCGGCGATCATGCCGCTGGGCTCGCCCATCGGCTCCGGCCTCGGCATCCGCAACCCGCACAACTTCGAGCTGATCGTGGACCGGGCGGGCGTGCCGGTGATCCTCGACGCGGGGGCGGGGACGGCGTCGGACGCGGCGCAGGCGATGGAGCTGGGCTGCGCGGCGGTGATGCTGGCGTCCGCGGTCACCCGCGCGCAGGAGCCCGTCCTGATGGCCGAGGCGATGCGCCACGCGGTCGAGGCGGGCCGCCTGGCCCACCGCGCGGGCCGCATCCCGCGCCGCCACTTCGCCGAACCGTCCTCCCCGCACGCCGGCCGCGCCCACCTGGACCCGGAGCGCCCCGCCTTCTAGGACCGGCCCCGCACCGGCCCTGGTCCTGCCCGGCCCGCCCGCGCCCGGCCCCCTCGTCACAGCTGCGCTGCAGTACGGGCGCGGGGGCCGGGGCGGGTCCGGGGCCCTCGTAGACTCGACGCCGTGGACACGACCCTTCAGGACCCCCTCGTCGGGCGGCTGCTCGACGGCCGCTACCGCGTCGACGCGCGTGTCGCCGTCGGCGGGATGGCCACGGTCTACCGGGCCGTGGACACCCGGCTCGACCGGGTGCTCGCGCTCAAGGTGATGCATCCGGACCTCGCCACGGACGCCGCGTTCGTGGAGCGGTTCATGCGTGAGGCCAAGTCCGTCGCGCGGCTCGCGCACCCCAATGTCGTCGGCGTCTTCGACCAGGGTGCGGACGGCGCGTACGTCTACCTCGCGATGGAGTACGTCGCCGGCTGCACCCTCCGCGACGTCCTGCGCGAGCGCGGCGCCCTCCGGCCGCGGGCCGCGCTCGACGTCCTGGAGCCGGTGCTCGCCGCGCTCGGCGCCGCGCACCGCGCCGGGTTCGTGCACCGGGACATGAAACCGGAGAACGTCCTGATAGGGGACGACGGCCGGGTGAAGGTCGCCGACTTCGGGCTGGTCCGGGCCGTGGGCTCGAACACCGACACCACCGGCTCGGTCCTCGGCACCGTCTCGTACCTGGCGCCGGAGCAGATCGAGCACGGCACCGCCGACACCCGCGCCGACGTGTACGCGTGCGGCGTGGTCCTCTACGAGATGCTGACCGGCGGCAAGCCGCACTCCGGCGACACCCCGGCCCAGGTGCTCTACCAGCACCTGAACACCGACGTGCCCGCGCCCTCCGCCGCCGTCCCCGGCCTCGCCGTGGAGCTGGACGAGCTGGTGGCGGGCGCCACGGCGCGCAATCCCGACCTGCGGCCGTACGACGCGGTGGACCTGCTCGCCCGGACCCGGGAGGCACGCGCCGCGCTCGGCGACGAGCAGCTCGACGCCGTGCCCCCGCAGGCCCGCGCCCAGGCGGAGCCGGAGGGCGGCGGCACCGAGGACCCGACCTCCGTCATCCCGCGCGTCCAGCCGCTCCCCGTGGAGCACACCAGCGTGCTGCCGCCGGCCACCGCCGCCGCGGCGGCGGCGCCCGCTCCGAGGCGCCGCCCGCGCGGGCCGCTCCTCGTCGTCGCCGCCGTCCTGCTCGCCCTCGGCATCGGGACCGGCGTCTGGTACATCAACTCCGGCCAGTTCACCCGCGTCCCCGCCGTCCTCGGCCAGACCGAGGCGCAGGCCACGAAGCGGCTGGCCGACGCCGGGCTCGACGTGGGCACGACGAAGCGGGCGTTCAGCGACGTGTACGAGCGGGGCACCGTCATGGCCGTCGACCCGGCGCCCGGCGAGCGCATCCGCGGCAACGGCACGGTGACGCTCACCCTGTCCCGCGGCCCGAAGATCGTGAAGGTCCCGAACCTGAAGGGCACGCCGCTCGCCGAGGCCAGGAAGACCCTGGCCGAGGAGGGTCTGGCGACCGGCGTGATCACGTACGAGTTCAGCGACTCCGTCGCGCAGGGCGCCGTGATCGGCTCCGACCCGGAGCCGGGCACCGAGCGCAGCCCCGACTCGGCCGTCGCGCTCGTGGTCAGCAAGGGCACGCCGATCGACGTCCCCGCCGTCACCGGCGAGTCGGTCGAGGACGCCACCGCCACGCTCCAGGACGCCGGTCTGAAGGTCGTCGTCGCGCCGGAGAAGATCAACTCGCCCGAGGAGGCCGGTTCCGTCGCCGCGCAGTCCCTCGCCGAGGGCAGCCGGGCGGCGAAGGGCGACACCGTCACGCTGACCGTCTCCAAGGGACCGAAGATGGTCGAGGTCCCGGACGTGGTCGGCATGTCGGCCGACGAGGCCCGCACCGAGCTGGAGGACGCCGGCTTCGAGGTGAAGGTCGAGAAGACCTTCCCGTTCCTCGGCGACACGGTCACCGGCCAGTCCGTCGAGGGCGGGTCCACGGCCGCCGAGGGCTCCACCATCGCCATCACGATCAAGGGACTGTAGGCACTCATGCGCAACCCCGTCGGCGGCCACGTCCCCGTGGCCGGCGGTCTCGCCACGGTCGGTCTCGGCTACGCCCGGGAGCTCGGCGCCGAGACGGTGCAGGTCTTCGTCGCCAACCCGCGCGGCTGGGCCACCCCGGCCGGCAACCCGGCCCAGGACGAGCTGTTCCGGGCCGGCTGCGCGGCCGAGGGCCTGTCGGCCTGGGTCCACGCCCCGTACCTGATCAACTTCGGCTCGCACACCGAGGCCACCGTGGAGAGGTCGGTGGAGTCGCTGCGGCACTCACTGCGCCGCGCGCGGCAGATCGGCGCCCGGGGCGTGGTCGTGCACACCGGCTCGGCGACCGGGGGCCGGCCGCGCGCCGAGGCCCTGGCGCAGGTGCGGGAGCGGATGCTGCCGCTGCTCGACGAGCTGACGCACGAGGACGACCCGGATCTGCTCATCGAGTCGACGGCCGGGCAGGGCTTCTCGCTCTGCTCGACGGCGGAGGACTTCGGCCCGTACTTCGAGGCCCTCGACCACCACCCGAAGCTGGGAATCTGCCTCGACACCTGTCACATCTTCGCCGCGGGCCACGACCTGACCGGTCCCGACGGCGCGGCCCGCACGCTCGACGAGCTGGTGGGGGTGGTCGGCGAGGGCCGGCTGAAGCTGATCCACGCCAACGACTCCCAGGACGTCGTGGGCGCGCACAAGGACCGGCACGCGAACATCGGGGCCGGTCACATCGGCCAGGACGCCTTCCGGAACCTGTTGGGCCACCCGGCGACCGACGGCGTGCCGTTGATCATCGAGACCCCCGGCGGACCGCAGGGGCACAAGGCCGACGTGGAGCTGCTGAAGAAGCTGCGGATCTGAATTTCCGTTGAGGAATACCCTAGGGGGGTATACGGTTCCTGCGTACGGAGGAACCGCTAACCGAACTTGGGGGCACTCATGCAGCACGAAGCGCACGCCCACCACGAGCAGCACCAGACCCACGAGCACCACGAGCACCACGCCGCTCACCAGCAGCACGCCGGCCACGAGGGCCACGAGCAGCACCAGCACCACCACGGGCACGGCAAGGTGTCCTGGTCGATGGCCGCCCAGGCCACCCTGCACTGCCTCACCGGCTGCGCCATCGGCGAGGTGCTCGGCATGGTCATCGGCACCGCGTTCGGCTGGGGGAACCTGCCGACGATGGTGCTCGCGATCGTCCTGGCGTTCTTCTTCGGTTACGCGCTCACCCTGCGCGGCATCCTGAAGGCCGGCGTCGACTTCAAGACCGCCTTCAAGGTCGCGCTCGCCGCCGACACGCTGTCCATCGCGGTCATGGAGATCATCGACAACGGGGTGATCGCCCTGTGGCCCGGCGCCATGGACGCCCACCTCTCCGAGCCGCTGTTCTGGATCGTGCTCGCCATCGCGCTGGCCGCCGCCTTCGTGATCACCACGCCGGTCAACAAGTGGATGATCGGCCGCGGCAAGGGCCACGCCGTCGTCCACCAGTACCACCACTGACGGCCGGTACCACCACTGACGGCCGCGAGGACGTCAGAGCTCAGGGCCGTCGCCCGGCTCCTCCTGGTACGAGTAGCGCTGCTCCGTCCACGGGTCACCGATGTTGTGGTACCCGCGCTCCTCCCAGAAGCCACGCCGGTCGGCGGCCA
The DNA here is from genome assembly GCF_042677525.1 of Streptomyces sp. NPDC127114. Lineage (NCBI taxonomy): Bacteria > Bacillati > Actinomycetota > Actinomycetes > Kitasatosporales > Streptomycetaceae > Streptomyces > Streptomyces sp. NPDC127114. The sequence goes on along the minus strand of NZ_JBHXTJ010000031.1, from coordinate 83,227 downwards.
TGTACTCCACGCCCCGGACCCACTTGGGGCCCTTCCAGGCGTACAGGTGCGGCACCACGAGCCGCAGCGGGAAGCCGTGTTCGGCGGTGAGCAGCTCGCCGTCCTTGTGGGTGGCGAAGATGGTGCGTTCCGAGGAGAAGTCGGCGAGCCGCATGTTGGCGCTGTAGCCGTACTCCGCCCAGACCATGACGTGGGTGACGTTCGGCGCGGGCGGGGCGAGCTCCAGGAGCGTCCGGGCGGGCACACCACCCCATTCGGCCCCGAGCATGCTGAATTTCGTCACGCAGTGCAGATCGGCCACGACGGTGGCGAAGGGCAGCGCCGAGAACTCCTCGTGGTTCCAGCAGCGCTTGTCGCCGTCGGCGGTCGCCCCGAAGACCCTGAACTCCCAGCGCTCCGGCTTGAACCGGGGCACGGGGCCGTAGTGGGTCACCGGCCAGCCGCGCTGGAGCCGCTGCCCCGGCGGCAGATCCGACGAAACCGCCACTCCTGTTTCCCGGCGTGCTCCGCCCTCCGGCTGACCCATGTCATCCATGGTGACAGACCGCGAGGGGTGGTCATGACCAGCCATGCCTCGACATCTCTGGGGATATTCTGACAATTAAGGCAACCCACAGTAAGCCTGTACTTACTGGACGCCACCCATTCGTGCTGCGAGGATGCGGCCATCCTGCCCAGTGGCGGCACCGACATGCGTGGAAGGATCCTGAAGCGATGCAGGGCGACCCCGAGGTCCTCGAGTTCCTCAACGAGCAGCTGACCGGCGAGCTGACGGCGATCAACCAGTACTGGCTGCACTACCGCATCCAGGACAACAAGGGCTGGACCAAGCTCGCCAAGTACACCCGCGAAGAGTCCATCGACGAGATGAAGCACGCGGACAAGCTGACCGAGCGCATCCTCATGCTCGACGGCCTGCCCAACTACCAGCGGCTCTTCCACGTCCGCGTGGGCCAGACGGTCAAGGAGATGTTCGAGGCCGACCGTCAGGTCGAGGTGGAGGCGATCGACCGGCTCAAGCGCGGGATCGAGGTCATGCGCGCCAAGGGCGACATCACCTCGGCGAACCTCTTCGAGGACATCCTGGCGGACGAGGAGCACCACATCGACTACCTCGACACGCAGCTGGAGCTGATCGAGCAGCTGGGCGAGGCGCTGTACTGCTCCACCCTCATCGAGCAGCCGAGCTGATCCCGGACGACGCGCCCGGAGCAGGCCCCCGGGAGGGGTTCTAGGCGGCTTCGCGCAGTTCCGTGACCCCGGCGGTCTCGGTCACCTCGGTGACCTCCGCCGTCAGCGCCGGCATGCCCTGGTCCACGAGCTCACGGCGCGGGCAGTTGCCGCGTCCGAGAATGGCCTGAATGCGTCGTACACACGATCCGCAGTCGGTGCCCGCCTTGCAGGCGGAGGCGATCTGGCGAGGAGTGCAGGCGCCGGCTTCCGCATGCTCCTTGACCTGCTTCTCCGTGACTGCGAAACATGAGCAGACGTACACGCGGTTCACCTCCCGCCGAGATCGATAAGGCTAACCTAACCTTACCCGGCGGTCCGGGGGCGCAAAAGTCCCCGATACGACAGTGGGGGGGGGGGGGGCGCGACAACCCCCCCCCCCCCCGGGGGGGGAAGCACAGAGGTGAAGGGGCAAGACCGGACCCCGCGGCGCCCCGCGTAGTATAACAAAAA